>NZ_JBFNEH010000035.1:0-42961 GCF_040797425.1 Symbiobacterium sp.
CCGTGCCCATTAGTCCGGATGCCCAGCGTGTGCACGGCATCAGCATCCGCCAGGTGCGCGGCAAGCGGCTGGACCGGCAGCGCATCGCCGCCATGATCGACCGAGCGGACATCCTGATTGCACATAACGCAGCGTTTGACAGGCGCTTTGTGGAGCGCCTGTTTCCTGAGGCGGTCGGCAAGCCCTGGTACTGCTCGATGAGGGGCATCGACTGGGCCGGAAAGGGTTTCCCCTCCAAGGGGCTTCAGCAGCTACTCCGGGATCACCACATCCACCCGGGGAGGGCACACCGTGCCCTCGACGACGCGAAGGCAGCGGTTTTGTTGCTGGGCCTCGGCAGTCCCGAACCCTATCTCAAGGAGCTGTTAGGTAGTGGACCGATCAGAGCGCACAGGCCCGGCAGGAAACAAGGGAATCCGCGACCGAGCCAAAGGGTAGTTGGTGACGTGCGGGTCAGGCCGCGGTCCGCCACCGCAACGTCCGGTTGCCTCGGCGTGTTGATTGTCGCGGTCATCGCACTTCTGCTCCTGGTGGCTGTGTGGTAGGCGAGCTGCACGGCCCGTTTCGCGCCGCGCCGGCAATCGCACCGGTGCTGGAAGGCGGCCAGGTCGTCGGTGACCTGCCCGCCGGCGCGGGAACCGCAACATTGGCCTTTCGGCAGTACTACACGGGACGAAAGTACCATTTTAATCCATATTCACTTCCTGATATACTGAATCCCACGGTCCAGTACTTAACAATCCATCACAGGAGGTCGAATTCGTGCACAGGTTCAGGAAGGGTATCTCTGCAGGCGTGGCCCTCGGTATCGTGGCATCCGTGTTCACCGCGTCCCCGGCTCTGGCGGCCCAGGAAGTGCGCATGGACATTCAGTACTCCTTCAACGGGTACTACACGATCACGAACGTCGTCGGCACGGGGTTCACCACGCCCGTCGTCTACAAGGCTGTGGCCCCTGTGACGGTGACCTTCCACGGCGACGACCTCGCCCAGGAGAGCGTTCAGCGTGCCGAACTGGTGACGCAGGAGGGCGCCGTGTACTTCGAGTCTACTGGAGAGTCGGTCCGGTTCACCGTGAAGAACTTCACCTATTACGAGGAGGCCGAGATTCACGACGAACTGACCGAAGAGCTGTGGGATATCCCCTACTACGTGACGGGCAACTACGCGGTCCTCACCGAGCCCGGGTATTACCTCGTGACGGCGGGTCCGGAGGCCGTCGCGCCGACGACGGTGGCCATCGAGGTCCTGGCCCCGGACGCTGCTGAACTGGACGCGGACGGATCCGTCTCCGCCATTCCCACCCCCTCGACGGTTCTCGTCAACGGCAAGGCGGTGGCCTTCGAGGCCTACAACATCAACGGCTACAACTACTTCAAGCTCCGTGACCTGGCCATGGCCCTCAACGGGAGCGAGAAGCAGTTCGAGGTCACGTGGGACGGCGCCAAGAACGCCATTACCCTCCTGTACCGCCAGCCCTACACGCCGGTGGGCGGCGAGCTGACCGCGGCCCCGAATCCCGCGGCGCAGCAGGCCGTGCCCAGCACGTCGACGCTGCTCAGCAACGGCGTGGTGCCGCTGGTCCTTAAGGCATATAACATTTGCGGGTACAACTACTTCCGGCTGCGGGATATCGCCGCACTGCTGGACTTCGGCGTCACCTGGGATGCCACTACCGGGACCATCGGCATCGATACGTCCATTCCGTATTCGGAGTAGGCCAGCCGGCCGGATGGGGAGTCTCGGCTCCGGACTGAAGGACGGCGCTTTCAGGTCCCATCCCGGGGCGGCGGTGAAGGCGCTGCTTCCGGGCAGGCAGCCCGCCGTGTGACCGGACGGGCAGGAACCACCTGTGCATGGCCGGATCAGCCGGCAGCACAAACGAAAGGGGAGCGGATCGCCGCTCCCCTTTCTGCTCCTCGGATGGGCAGACAGTTGCAGAAGACAGGCCGCGTCTCGGCAGGCCGTACCGTTGTCTAACCTGGGCGCGGCGTGCTCCCCGGTCAGCCAGCCCGGTCTTGACGTGGACGGCGGCGAAGCACTCATGCCCATGTCGTGACCACGTGGATGAGCAGGACGGCGCCGGGAACCGTGGCGGGGAGACAGACCCGCCACGCCCGGTTTCGGGAGGCGGCCCACGGTGCCAGGACCGCTCCGGCAGCGCCGCAGACGACCCCAATCCCGAAAAAGGGCGAACCATGCGGAGGGTAGGCCCAGTCCAGGGCCAGCGCTCCCACGAGGCCCCCGGCGAACGCTCTCGGCAACGCCTGGGTCAGGCCGAGGACCTGATACACGACCGCCGTTCCGGCGGCCATGGCCGCCACGATCACGCTTCGCACGGGGCGCTACTTGCGGTAAGCACCCGATGATACACTGAAATCACAAACAAATTGAGTGCAACTATTAGGTCGCGGTAAAATGGGATCATTCCCCACTCCGGGAGGGTTGAGGAAATCCAGGTTCCAGTTGACCGGCACCGCTCCTAAGGACCGCCCACAGTCGAAAACGCAGGAGGGAAACGTGTCAAGCTCGGAGTTCGCATCAAGCTGGTTATCGGGTTCCTGACGGTCCTTCTCCTACTCGTAACGGTCTCGGTAGCGGGAATCATCGGCATGGACAGGGTCGAGTCCAGGTATCAGGACCTGACCGGTCGGGTGCAGCGGGTTCAGTTCATGGCCCGCACGGTCCAGATGGCAATCACGGAAGAGGCCCGTGCCCTGTCAGCCTACCAGGCGTTCCGCAGCGCCCGTTATCAGGAGGAGTTCAACGCAGCGGCCGACCAGCTGGAGACCACGCTGGCAGAGATGGAGCGTACGATGCAGGTGGCCGAGGGTAAGGCGATCCTGGCCCAGATCATGGCGGATAGTCGAGCCTACCGCGAGCAGGCCGACAGCTACTTCAGGGGAACGAGCGTCGACAGCGCCAGCATCGAGGCGCTGCGTGCGGAACTCGTGACCAACGGGGACAGGCTGCTGGCCATGGGCGATCAGTTGGCCGAGCAACTCCGGGAGGCGGCCGCGGCATCCGCCGTACGGGCCGAGCGGATCATCATGATGGCGGCCGCGGTGGCGGTGGCGGCCGGCCTCGCGATTGGGCTCATCCTGGGCGGGCAGATTGTCCGACCGGTGACCGCGATCGCCCGGGTGGCCTCACGGATGGCGGAGGGCGACCTCACGGTGGAGCCGGTGGTGGTGACCAATCGGGCTTCAAGAAGGAAAACGCCCACCCGAAGCGCGCCGACGAGCGCCCGTGAACCCGCGGAAACCCGCAGGCCAGTAAGCCTGCGGGTTTCATCGCACTACAGCTTCGTCAGAATCTCCGGCCCGTTCTCCGTGATCGCGATCGTGTGCTCGTACTGCACGCAGATCGAGCCGTCCACCGTGCGGGCGGTCCAGCCGTCGGGGTCCAGCTTCGTGTGGTAGTCCCCGAGCGTGATCATCGGCTCGATGGCGATCGTCAGTCCCGGCCGGAGGATGAGGCCCGTGCCGGGCGTGCCGTAGTGGGGCACCTCGGGCGGCTCGTGCAGGTCCTGCCCCACCCCGTGGCCGATGTAGTCCCGCACCACGCCGAAGCCGTGTGCCTCGGCCAGCGTCTGGATGGCGTGGCCGATGTCGCCCATCCGGTTTCCCGGCAGGGCCACCGCAATGGCGGCGTAGAGCGCCTCCTGGGTGACCCGCATGAGCTCCTGGACGGAGGGCGAGACCTCGCCCACCGCGTAGGTCCAGGCCGAATCGCCGTGGTAGCCCTTGTAGTAGGCGCCGATGTCGATGGTGATCACCTGGCCGGGCTTCAGCTGCTTGTTCGAGGGGAAGCCGTGGCAGATCACGTCGTCCACCGAGGCGCAGATCGAGGCCGGGAACCCGTTGTATCCCTTGAAGCTCGGCGTGGCATGGTAGCGGGCGAGAAACTGCTCCACGAACCGGTCGAGCTCGCGCGTGGTCACGCCCGGCTGGACCTTCTCCGCCAGGGCGGCATGGCACTCGGCGACGATCCGGCCCGCGTCCCGCATGATGGCGATTTCACGCTGCGACTTCAGTTTGATCAATCTACTGCCTCCCAGTGGAACTGGTTCTCCTTCCATCCTAGCGCATCCGCAGCCGATCAGGAAGTCGCACTTGTACCACTCGCCCGGGAGGAGTCCCGTCCGGCCGGGGCGAACCTCAGGGCGAGGAGGCGATCCCCATCGTGCTGAACCGGCTGGCAGACTACCATACCCACACCGTCCGCTGCGGCCACGCGACAGGCACCATGGAGGCCTACGTGGAGGCGGCCATCGCCCGGGGCCTCGGCGAGATCGGCTTTTCGGACCACGTTCCCATGTACTGGCTGCCCGAGGAGCGGCGCGACCCCGGCGGCGCCATGGCCATGGCGGAGCTGGAGGAGTACGTGACCGACGTGCTGCGCCTCCGGGAGCGCTATCCCGAGATCCCCATCCGCCTGGGCCTGGAAGCGGACTTCATTCCGGGCCACGAGGAGGCGCTTACCCGGTTGCTGGAGGCGTACCCCTGGGACTACGTGATCGGTTCGGTCCACTTCCTGGACGACTGGAACTTCGACAATCCCGACTACGTGCACCGCTACAGCGAGTGGGACATCGCCGAGCTGTACGCCCGCTTCTTTGCCCTGGAGCGGGCGGCCGCGGAGAGCGGCCTGTTCGACATCCTGGCCCACATCGACCTGATCAAGAAGTTCGGCCACCGCCCGCCGGGGGAGCTGACGCACCTCTACACCGACTTGGCGGACGCGATCGCCCGGGCCGGCGTGGCCATCGAACTCTCCACCGCGGGGCTGCGGAAGCCCGTGGGCGAGGTCTACCCGGCGCCGGCGCTGCTCAGGGCCTGCTGCGAGCGGGGTGTGCCGCTGGTCATCTCGTCGGATGCCCACGCACCGGACGAGGTGGGCTGGGGCTTCGAGGACGCCCGGGAGCTGGCGCTGCGCACCGGCTTCACCGAGACGGCGCGGTTCGAGGGCCGGCGCCGCCGGATGGTGCCGCTGGCCTGACCGAACGCCCCGGCCCGGGACACAGAGCGAGCGGGTCCCCCCTGGAGGGGAGCCCGCTCGCCGCGCGTGTACACGGCCGGAAGAGGGCTAGATGCCGAAGAACCCCTTGCCCGCCGGGTAGGCTGCGATCCCCGGAATACCGGCAGTGGTTGGGTACGCGGAGGGAACGGTCGCAACGGTCGTCACGGGCACGGCATACTCGTAGACCCGGTAGACCGTCGCGTTGGCGGCCGGGTATGCGGCCGCGCCGGGGGCGATGAACAGGTCGTCCGCACCGGCCTGGGCGCCAATAAAGGGGGAGAATGCCGGGATCTTGCCAAAGCCACCGTATTGCACAGCGGTGCACCTCCTCTCCTACACAGTCTATGGGTGCCGTAGGCGGCTGGTGAAAGCGGCCGCAGGGATCCCGGGGTCCGCAAGGTCCTGCGGCTCCGCCCCATCATACGTCCCGGCCGGGCCGGGAGTGCCCGGGGAGCAGCTCGAGGAGGAGGTGGCTGTACGCCACCCGAAAGCCGAGCCGCCGGTTGAGCGCCAGCATCGCCTCATTCGCCTCCTGCGTGGCGGTGGTTTCCAGGCGGTAGCCGTGCCGCTTCAGGGCCAGGCCGACGTACTCCCCGGCGGTGGTCGGGACGGACTCCCAGCCCGATCCGCCAGTAGGCCCACTCAGGGGGGTAGGCCGGATCCGGACGGGCCGACGCGTAGCCGATCAGCTCGCCGCCCTGGGCCGCCATGAGGCCCAGGACCCGGTCGGGATCGGTCAGGGCCGTTCCCATGCGGCCTGCCCGGGGAGCGGGAAGCCCGCCAATCCTGTACAAACCGGCGGCCGCACAGACAATTTGGCCATTTCAGGAGAAGGATTCGCCTGCCTACCGGGTTAATACTTGGTGCGAGGAGGTTGAGTGGGCATGCTGCGAACCCGACTGTGCGACCTGCTTTCGATTGAGTACCCCATCATCCAGGGCGGGCTGGCCTACCTGGCCCGGGTCGGTCTGTGTGCCGCGGTTTCCGAGGCCGGAGGTCTGGGGCAGATCACCGCCGCCACCCTGCCCGACCCCGAGGCGCTCCGGGCCGAGATTCGCCTCGTGAAAGCCGCCACGAGCAAACCCTTCGGCGTCAACTTCGCCATGGGCTATCGCAAGCTGGAGGCCTACATCGACGTCGCCCTTGAGGAAGGGGTGCGCATCGTCACCATCACCGGCGGCAACCCGGAGCCGTACATGAAGTACATCGACGAGCGGGTGCCGGGAGTGAAGAAGATCATCCTGGTCGCCGGGGTGCGGGCGGCGCAGAAGGCGGAGTCGCTGGGGGCCGACGCGGTCATCGCTGTTGGGTACGACGGCGGCGGCCACCTGGGGCGCGACGACGTGGGGACCATGGCCCTGGTGCCCCGCGTCGTGGACGCGGTGAAGATTCCCGTGGTGGCCAGCGGCGGTATCGTCGACGGGCGGGGGCTGATGGCCGCTCTCGCACTGGGTGCCGAGGGCATCGAGATGGGCACCCGCTTCGTCGCCACGCAGGAGTGCCCCGCGCACGAGGCCTACAAACGCATGCTGGTAGAGGCCAAGGAGAACGAGACGATTATCATGGAGCGCAGCATCGGCCGGCCGGCCCGGGTGCTGAAGACCGGCGGGGCGCAGCGGGTGCTCGACGCCGAGGCCCGGGGTGCCGCCCTGGAGGAGCTGCTGCCGCTCATCTCGGGGCAGGTGAACGCGAAGGCGGCCCTGGAGGGGAACATGGAGGAGGGCTTCGTCTACGCGGGCCAGGGCGTGGGGATGATCCACGACGTGCCGACGGTGGCGGAACTGTTCGACCGGATTCTCGCCGAGGCGAGGGCCATCAGCCGGAAACTGAGCGCACTGCAGTAGAAGGAATCGACCTGCGGTGACGGCACGGGCCCCGATGGCCTGGCGGTGCGTGCCAGATGCGCCGCTGCCCGGATGGAGTGCGGCAGCGGGCGAGACCAAGAGCGACCCCGGCGCCGGATGATGACGGCGCCGGGGTCGCTCGCTGTCAGGGAGTCCGGCCTTCCGCTAGCCCATGCGGAAGTCCACCGCGATGCGGACGTGCCGGAAAGGCTCGTCCGGGTGTTCCAGCCGGTGCAGCAGCATCTTCACCGCCTCCCGGCCGGCGTAGTCCCGGTGGTAGTAGATGTGCGGGATCGAAGCCGTGACGCGGCTGGTCATGCTGAGTTGGTCCGCACACGCAAGGGCCACGTCCTGCCGGCCCTGTTCGGAGAGCACGCGGGCCACGGCCAGGGCGGTGGTTTCAAAATCACACAGAAACGCGTCGGGCAGCGGGTCCAGATTGGAACCTGGTGCGGCCCGGGATCAACGCCCGCCTGAGGGCGGAGGGAGTGAGTCCCGTCAATCTGGGGGCTGCATGGTCCCGGGTGAGCGCGGAGGTGGCGGAGGCGATGAGCGGTCAGCTGGCAGAATTCGCCCGGTTGCCGGCGTTCGCTGCTTGTTATCAGGTCCACCAGTTCTCTGCCCGGCTGCCCTGGCCGCGCACGTTTGAAGTGGAACTTGAGGTGGGGTTGCGGTGAGAGAGCGGTATGATGTGCTGGTTTGTGGCGGCGGCCCCGCCGGTATCATGGCCGCGGTGGCGGCGGCGCGGCGCGGCGCACGGGTGGCGCTGGTGGAGCGGTACGGGTTCCTGGGCGGCATGTCCACGGCGGCGCTGACGCTGCCGCTTATGACCTTTCACGCCAGCCGGGGGGAGCAGGTGGTGACCGGGCTCCCCCAGGAGCTGATCGACCGGCTGGTGGCCCGGGGCGGAAGCCCGGGGCACGTGCCCGACCCGATCGGGTTCTGTGCCACCATCACGCCGGTGGACCCCGAAGCGCTGAAGTCCGCCCACCTGGAGCTGTGCCTGGAGGCGGGCGTGGAGTTGTTGCTGCACACCCAGGTCGTCGGCGCCGACGTCGCAGCGGGACGTATCACCCACGTGCTCGCTTTAGCCAAGGAGGGCCTGCGGCGGCTGGAGGCGGCCGTCTTCGTGGACACCACGGGGGATGCTGACCTGGCGGCGCGGGTCGGCGCTCCCTTTGAGTACGGCCGCCCGGAGGACGGCCTCGCCCAGCCCATGACGCTGCTGTTCCGCATCGCAGGGGTCGACTGGGAGCCCATCGCCCGGTACGCCGCGGCCCACCCGGATGACTTCGTCCTGGGATGCGACCCGACCGACCTCGCCCATCTGCCTGCACCGGCCATCGCCGGTTTCTTCCGCCTCGTCGCCGCGGCACGGGCGCGGGGCGACTTCCCGCTTGAGCGAGACCGGGTCTTGCTCTTCGCGACGGGCCGGCCCGGCGAGGCGATCGTCAATATGACCCGCATCACCCGGGCTGACGGCACCACCAGCAGCGGGCTCACGCGGGGCGAGGTGGAGGGGCGGCGGCAGGTGGCCCAGGTCATGGCGTTTCTGCGCCGGTACGTTCCCGGATGCAGCCGGGTGGAGCTGATCCAGACCGGAACGCAGGTCGGCGTGCGGGAAAGCCGGCGCGTAAAGGGGCAGTATGTGCTCACCGGAAGGGACGTGGTCTCCGGAGCCTCGTTTCCGGACTCCGTGGCCCGGGGCGCCTACCCCGTGGACATCCACAGTCCTTCCGGTGTTGGGCTGGAGGTCATCCCGATGGCCCCGGGCACCTCTTACGATATCCCCTATCGGTGTCTGTTGCCGACGGGAGTCACCAACCTGTTGGTGGCAGGGCGGTGCATCTCTGCGGAGCATGAAGCACTGGCCTCGGCGCGCATCACGGCCACCGCGATGGCCGTGGGCGAGGCGGCCGGAACGGCGGCGGCGCTGTCCGCGATGGCCGGGGTCGAACCGGGCCAGTTGGAGATTTCCACCCTTCAGAAGGCGCTGGCGGCAGCGGGTGCCTCCTGGGGGAAAGCACAGGAGAAAGGAGGGCCGGGTTAAGTCTCCCATCAGGCTCCACGGCTTGGCATCCGGATCGCTCATTCGCCCTCTTCGAAGGAGGTACTGCAGTATGGGTTGGGTCATCTTGCTGGTGTTTCTGGTGTTCGCAGTGCTCATGTATACCAAGAAGCTCTCCGCGATCCTCGCCCTGCCGATGATGGCACTGCTCATCGCATACCTGCCGAACCCGGGCGCACCCCTGGACGCCATCACGCTCGTCTTCGGCACCGGCGCAACCCGGCTTGCCAGTGCGATGATGAATGCGATCTTCGGCGCCATCCTGGCCTATGTGGTCTACTCCACGGGGATTGCCGAAACCATCGTCAAGAAGGCGGCCGAACTGGCCGGAGACAAGACCCTGCCTGTCGCGCTGATCATGACGCTGGCCACCGCCATCGCCTTTATCGCACTGGGCGGCCTCGGCTCCATCATCATGGTCGGCACCCTGGTCCTGCCCATCCTGATCGGCGTGGGCATCCGTCCGCTGGCTGCCGCCAGCATGTTCCTGCTGGGCATCTCCATCGGCGGGCTCTGGAACGTCGCCAACTGGGGCTTCTACCAGAGCGTGCTCCAGGTGCCGATGGAGACCATCTCCAGCTTCGCCACCACCAACGCCCTCCTGCTGGCCATCGCGACCCTGGCTTACATCATTGTGAACGCACGGCCCCGGCGGACCACCTGGGCCATGCCCACCAAGCCTCCCACCGAGGCCCCCAGCGTGCCCGGCTACGCGCTCATCACCCCGCTCATTCCGGTGGCCATCCTGCTCGGCTTCCAGTTCATCGGGGGCATCTCGTTTGACATCAACGCCGCCCTCACGATCGGCGCCCTCTACGGCATCCTGACCACGCGGCCCCGCCAGATCCTGAACACGCTGGGTGCAGCCATCACGGAGGGCATCAAGAATGTCGCCCCCGTGCTGGGGCTCATGGTCGGCATCGGTATGGCTGTTGTGGCCCTGACGGCAGAGCCTGTAAAGGCGGTGATGACCCCGCTGCTCAGCGCGGTGGTGCCCAAGTCCCCGCTGGGATACGTGCTCTTCTTCGGCCTGCTGAGCCCCCTGGCGCTCTATCGGGGTCCGCTCAACCTCTACGGGCTCGGTGCCGGCGTAGGCGCCATCCTGACCTCGGTCTACCAGCCGCACCTGGTGATGGGTGCACTCATGTCCACCGGCATGATCCAGGGGGTCTGTGATCCCACCAACACCCACAACGCCTGGACAGCTGGCTTCACCAAGACGGATGTGAACGACATCCTGAAGGCGACCTTGCCGTATGTCTTTGCAGCCACCCTGGCGGCGCTGGCCGTCATCGCCGTGACCCGCTGGGCCGCATAAGAGAACGCGCGACGAAGTGAGGGTTAGCCATGAGAGCGGTGCGTATCGGCATAGATGTCGGCGGCACCTTCACGGATGCGGTTGCCATCGATGAAGAGACCTATGAACTGATCGGGCAGGTGAAGGTGCCGACCACCCAAGACGCCCCCGAAGGGGTTGCAGCGGGGATCGTGCAGTCGCTGCACAAGCTGATGGAGCAGTATGATATCGCGCCCGACCAGGTGCGCTTCATCGCCCACGGGACGACCCAGGCGACCAACGCGCTGCTGGAGGGCGACGTGGAACGGGTGGGCATCATCTGTGCCGGCACCGGTATGGACGGACTGCGCGCTCGCTCCGAAACCCAGGTGGGCGACCTTGAACTGGCACCCGGCAAGTGGTTGCGCACCAGCCACGTCCACGCGGAGCTGGGGAAGCTCCAAGAGGCGCTCCGTCAGTTGAAGAACGCCGGGGCGAGGGTCGTCGTGGCCGCGGAGCCGTTCAGCGTGGACAACCCCGAGGGTGAGAGGGCCATCATGAAGGCGGCGCTGGACGAGGGCCTGCCTTCGGCCGGGACGCACGAGATCAGCAAGCTGTACGGCCTGCGAATCCGCACCCGCACCGCGGTCATCAACGCCTCCATCCTGCCGAAGATGATGCGGACGGCCACCATGACCGAGGAGTCGGTGAAGCGGGCGGGCATCGCCGCCCCGCTCATGGTCATGCGCTGTGACGGCGGCGTGATGACGGTGGACGAGGTCCGGCAGCGGCCCATACTGACGCTGCTGTCAGGCCCCGCCGCCGGCGTGGCCGGGGCGCTCATGTACGAGCGGATCTCGGACGGCATTTTCCTGGAGGTTGGCGGTACGTCCACGGACATCAGCGCCATCCGGAACGGCCGGGTGATGGTGGACTACGCCCAGGTGGGCGGGCACAAGACATACCTCACCTCCCTGGACGTGCGGACCCTTGGCGTTGCCGGCGGCTCGGTGGTCCGCGCCGCCGGAGGTGCCATCCGGGATGTGGGGCCCCGCAGTGCGCACATCGCCGGCCTCCGCTACGCGGTCTACGCCGATCCGGACGAGATCGTCGACCCCGTGCTGGAGTATTTTGCGCCCAAACCGGGTGATCCGGCGGATTACGTGTGCGTCCGGTGCGCAAACGGCCAGCGCTTCGCCCTGACCCTGTCCTGCGCCGCCAATCTGCTCGGTTACGTTCCCGAAGGAGGCTACGCCCGCGGCAACCCCGAGTCGGCACGCCGAGCCTTTGCCCCCCTTGCGGCCGCAGTTGGCTGCAGCGTCGAGGAGGCGGCCCGGACCGTGATGCGCCTGGCAGCCGCGAAGGTTGCGCCGGTCGTGGAGTCGCTCATGCAGCAGTACGATCTCGACCGCAGCAATGCCGTCCTCCTGGGCGGCGGGGGCGGATCTGGAGCCCTTGTTCCGTTCGTCGGCGAGTTCATGGGTCTGGAGGCGCGTCTGGCCCGGAACCACCACGTCATCTCCCCGATTGGTGTGGCGCTGGCGCTGGTGCGCGAGGTGGTCGAGCGCACCAAGCCGAATCCGACGGAAGAGGATATTCTCAGCATCCGGCAGGAGGCGCTGGAGGCGGCCATTCGCTCAGGCGCCGCACCGGGCACCCGGGCCCGGCGCTGCCGTGAAATTGCCGCGCATGCGTTTGCCAGGGAGCTGCTCGGCCTGCCCTTCCTGCCCAACGCCGTTGACTACCTGATCCTGGTCGCCACCGACAGGTGGTCCGAGGCGGAACTGAGTCGGGCGCTGGCGCGGGCAGAGGAGGAACTGATGGCGGCAGTCGGTCGCCAGGAGGGTCTGCCGGACCCTGTGACGACCAAATGAGGGGCGGATGGCCGCCCCTCTTCCCTTTGGTTCAGTGCACCTTGCCGTCCGAGACCATCTTGGTAATCATGCTGGCGAGGGCCTGCCGCTCCTGCTCGGTGCCCACGTCCCAGAGCTCCTTGAGCAGGCGTTGCTCCCGGTTGCGCGGGTCCACCTTCTGGGCGAGGAACGAGCCGATGCTCTTCGCCGCGTTCACGATGGTCGACTCCGAGGCGCCGGCCCGCTTCGCCTCGCTCACCCGATCCGAGAGGAACTGCTTCCACTGCTCGAACGATTCCAGGACCGGGGTATCCGGGGAGACGTTGTCCATCCTAACCTTTGACCTCCTGTGCCGCGTACACGAAATTGGACTGAGCCTCGGCAAGTAGTCTGCGCCAGGGCACAGGCAATCATGCCTGCTGGCGGCGTTTCACCTGCGCGCGCAGCGCACGTGGGCGTAGGTATATCGCTTCCGGCCCAGCTGGGCGGCACGGGTGCCGGCGCGCATCGTCCGGCCACAGATGGCGCACGGCATGTCAGAGGGGAGCAGGACAGTCTTCAGCGGCTCGGGCGCTCCGCGGCGCGGCGGGGCCTCCTTGTGTTCCGGCTTCCAGTCGACGATGCCCTCGGCGGCCAGCCACTCCAGGGCTGCCTGCTTGTCGGGCGCGACCAAATAAACCTCCTGGACTGCGGAGCCGTTCTTGGCCAGCAGTCGGAGGCCCGTCTCGGTGAACCGCTGGAACGTCACCTCGAAGCCATGGGTGTTCAGCGGGCGGATCGGGCCCGGGATGATGCTCGTGACCAGGTCGCATTCGGCGATCTGTTCCAGCACCGGCCAGAGCTGTTCGATCACGCTGTGTTCCCGCTTGATCTTGCCTGCACGGTACTTCTTCAACAGGCCTCAGTCCTTGCTGCGTCGTCCTGACCGGCGCGGGGGCGGAGCGCCGGGCCCGCCGACTCTCCGCCCGCCGGCGCTAACTGCCGAAGATGGCCGTGATGGTTTCCTGGAGGAGGTTCTGCTTGCCCGAGACCAGAAGCAGCGTCATGCCGCAGATCAGGATGAAGGTGCTGAGGATCGGCGGCACGCGCAGCCGGGCGAACGGGCCGGCCTTGGCCAGCAGGCCAACGGACGCGGCGAGCACGACGTTGCTGATGAGGAACAGTACCCACCACATGAGAAGTTCGGTCGAGTTCACCTGAGTGCCTCCCCGCTGACAGTTTCAAATCGCAGTCTGATAAGACCATAGTGCTAATGGATCATTATAGACCATGCGCCGAAAAGGGTCTAGCGCGAAAAGAGCGACAGCGGGTTGCCACCCCGTTTTCGGGATCGCGGGAGCGATTGACGCCCGCACACAGTCTGTGATAGAATGAGCGGTGCCGTCGAGCGGTGGGTTGGCGAAGTGGTAACGCGGCGGTCTGCAAAACCGTTATCCGTGGGTTCAAATCCCACACCCACCTCCCGCGGCGGCCCCCCGGCTGCAACAGGCAGCCGGGCGTCTTGCGCGGCATGGCCCGGGCAGGGCGGAGCCCAGGTCGGGTGCACATCATCCGAGGGGCCGGCATACGCTGGACCGGAGGTGGGGGATGTGCCGTACGGGAAGTTCTCTAAGAAGCCGTTCTCTAAGTTTCCGTTCTGGAAGTATTGGAAGTTCCCCTGGGGAATCTAGGATAAGCATGAACGGGCGGGCCAGCTGGACGGCCCGCCCTTGGCGCGCGGGCGGGCCGGACGGCGATGGCGGGAGGAGAAGGGGCGGGCGCGCGTGGAATAGTAAAAGAGCGAACGCCGTGTCCAAACCAGGCGTCGAAGGGTGTGTGGGAGCAGTGAACAGGCAGAAAGACGGCGGAAAGCGCGGTTCGCTTGTGATCTGGATCGTCGCGGGCATCGCCGTCGTGCTGGCGGCGGGCCTCATTGGGGTCAACATCTGGTCAGCGAAGGAGGGGGGGCCCACCGCCCCGCACGGGCAGGTTGCCGGCGAGACGCAGCCAGGCGCTTCGGACGAGCAGGCGCCCGGCAGGGAAGAGTCGGCCGCGCCTGGCGAGCAGGCGGGCCAGGACGGGGAGCCTGGCGCCACGGATGGCCGGGTGCTCAGCGACGCCGAGCGGGGCGCGGTGCGGAACGCCATGGGTCCGGCGGACGCCCCGGTGACTGTGATCGAGTACGTGGACTTCGTCTGACCGGCCTGCAGCACGGCCCATGCGGTCGTCGGTCCGCAGTTGGCGGACCTCGCAGCGTCCGGGAAGATCCGGTATGAGGTACATTACTACCCGCTCTTCCAGCCCACGGGATGGGCGATCAAGGCGGTGGAGTGCGCGGGCGAGCAGGGCTACTGGTGGGCCATGCACGACCGCATCTTCGAGGACCAGGCACAGGGGATTCACGCTCAGGAGACGGCGGAGGATCTGGACGCCCTGTTCATCCGGTACGCGGACGAACTCGGCCTCGACACGGAGGCGTTCACCCAGTGCTTTACCTCCGATGAGAAGGCGCAGGAGTTCCTCCCGCGGGTGCAGGCACAGGCTTCGGCCGGGCAGGAGCTCGGCATCAAGGGAACCCCCTCGTTCGTCATAAATGGTGAGTTGGTCTCGCTCAAGACCTGGGACGATCTCATCAACGCGGTGAAGGAGGCTTTGGAAGCTCAGTGAGCCTGCGAAGGCTGCTTCAGGGAATCGGCGTGCTGGCGGTGATGGGGCTGGCGATTTCGGCCTACCTGACCTACGTGTACACCACGGACCAGGTGGCCATCTGCATGGGAAGCGGCGGCTGCGACACCGTGCAGCACAGCGCCTACGCGTGGATATTCGGCATCCCCATGCCCGTGCTGGGGCTCGGCGCCTACCTGCTGGTGCTGGTGCTGGCCCTCCTGGCCCTGCGGGGGCGGGAGCCGGCGGACTGGAGCGTGCTGGCGCTGTTCGGCACTGCACTGGTCGGCCTGCTCTTCTCGGCCTACCTGACCTACCTGGAGCTCTTCGTCATCCACGCCATCTGCTTCTGGTGCGCGGTCTCCGCGGTCATCCAGGTGTTCCTGTTTGTGCTGTCCACCATGGTCTGGCGGCGCCTGCAGCAGTCTGTATAGCTTTTTCGCGGCTGGTCATATACTAATACGGCAGATACCCTCGGCTTCGAGACGCCCGCACAGGCTCCCTCGGAGCCGATTTCTTACAAAGTGGGGTGGAACGGCCGTGCAAGCGATCACGATAGGGACTGCGGCAGGCATCGACGAAATTCGGCAGCGCCTGGACGACGAGTTCAGGATCCTTCGCGCAGAGGGCGTGAGCGTCCGGATCGGCCAGTCGCACAGAGGCGCCTTCGCCTTCCTCGACTGCGCGGTGGACGCCGACGGGTCGGCCCGGTCCGCACAAATCGGTTCCCTCCTGCGTGAGTCCGTGGCCACCGCCCTGTCCGACGTGATCGTGGAGAAATGGGAGGACCACCTGATCCGCAAGATCATCCGCGGCTCGTACTCCTACTTCTCCCGGGACGAGCAGGATCTCATCGCCGCCTACACCGGGCGCACGCTCAGGAGCGGCGCCGAAGACGCCCGGGGCGGGAACGCTGAAGGCCGCAAGACCCGGATCCTCCGCCGGCTGCGCGACTACCTCGATACCGCTGATGAACTGGTCCTGGAAGGCTTCGTCAACTTCCGGCTGCGCGATTACATCGAGGAGCTGGAAGACGCCGTGGACAGGGCGGTTGACGAGTACCTGATGGAACGGGAGCACCGCGAGTTCATCCGCCTGCTCCGGCACTTCGTCGACATCCAGGAGCCTCGGATCGACCATGTGCACGTGCTCCTGGGCCCGGGTGGCTCGTTCCGGCTGGTCGATGACGACGGCGGCGCCATCCGCAGCGAGGCGCTGGAGGAGTTCGTCGTGGAGATGGTTGAGGACGAGGTGAGCCACGAGGACCTGCTGATTTCGGCACTGATCACCCTCGCGCCACGCCGGCTCACCGTCCACCGGTCCGGTCGTCCGTCCGGCCGGGACGAGGCGTTCGAGACCATTCTCGGCGTGTTCGGCGAGCGGACGGCGGAGTGCGAGGGCTGTACGCTCTGCAGCCCGACCCACGCCGGCGCGTGCGAGCCGTCGCAGGCTACCTGGCAACACTGATGGCCGAGGGACCATAGACGCGCAAGGAGGGAAAGCCCCTCCTTTCGCTGTTTTTGGGCTGGTCGATTCGTACGGACCGGCGCGCCCATGGTGTCTGCAGAAAGTTGTGATGGCGATAGGAGGAATTGTCCCCTAAATGGATAACTTTCGTAGGGTAGGTCTATCCTATTCGGATGGAAAGGAGATCGGATTTCAGTGAGCATGGCAAGTCTAGCCTGGACCGCGCCTGTCGCTGGATTACTGGCTCTGTTAACGGCGTATCTGCTCGCCAGCAAGATCAGCCGGCAAGATCCAGGCACTCCCCGCATGAGGGAGATCAGTGCCGCCATCCACGACGGCGCCATGGCCTTCCTGAACCGGGAGTATCGGACCCTGGTCTACTTCGTTCTTGTACTCGCACTCGTCATTCTCATCGCTGGCTTCACGACCGATGCCATGGAGTGGCAGACCGCCATCGCCTTCGTCAGCGGTGCCCTCTGCTCCATCCTGGCGGGCAACTTCGGCATGCGTGTGGCCACCAAGGCCAACGTCCGCACCGCCAACGCGGCGCAGCACGGCCTCAACAAGGCCCTCGACATCGCTTTCTCCGGCGGCGCCGTGATGGGGCTGTGCGTCGTCGGCCTCGGCACGGTCGGTGTGGGCATCATGTACTTGATCTTCAAGGATCCGAATATCGTAAACGGCTTCGCCCTGGGCGCCTCGTCCATCGCCCTGTTCGCCCGTGTGGGCGGCGGCATCTACACCAAGGCCGCTGACGTGGGCGCCGACCTGGTGGGCAAGGTCGAGGCCGGCATCCCCGAGGACGACCCCCGCAACCCGGCCGTCATCGCCGACAACGTCGGTGACAACGTGGGCGACGTGGCGGGCATGGGCGCCGACCTGTTCGAGTCGTACGTCGGCTCCGTCATCGCCGCCATGGCCGTCGCCCTCGTCGACGGTAACATCGACTCCAACCTCGCCGTCCTGCCCCTGCTGATCGCCGCCGGCGGCATCCTCGGCTCCATCGCCGGCACGCAGTTCGTGCGGGGCAGGGAGGGCGAGAACCCGGCCAAGGCCCTGAACATGGGTACCTACGCCGCCGGCATCATCACGGTGATCATCGCCGGCCTGGTCTCGTTCCTGGGCTACGGCACCCACATCTACTTCACGGCCGTGGTGGCGGGCCTGGTGGCCGGCATTCTGATCGGCCAGCTGACCCAGTACTACACCGCTGCCGAGTACAGCCCCGTCAAGTCCATCGCTGATGCCTCCGAGACCGGCCCGGCCACCAACATCATCGCCGGCCTCGGCGTGGGCATGATGTCCACCGCCTTGCCGATCCTGGTCATCGCGGCGGCCACCCTGGTGGGCTACCTGGTGGGGGCCCCGCAGGGGCAGGGCCTCTTCACCATCGCCCTGGCGGCCGTGGGCATGCTCTCCACCACGGGCATGACCGTGGCGGTGGACGCCTACGGGCCCATCGCCGACAACGCCGGCGGCATCGCCGAGATGAGCCACCTCGACCCCAAGGTCCGCAAGATCACCGACACGCTCGACTCGGTGGGCAATACCACCGCCGCCATCGGCAAGGGCTTCGCCATTGGCTCCGCGGCGCTCACCGCCCTGTCGCTCTTCGGCGCCTTCGCCACTGCGGCGAAGCTGGGCGACGTCTCCATGACTGATCCGAAGCTGATCGTGGGCCTCTTCATCGGCGGCATGCTGCCCTTCCTCTTCGGCGCCATGACGATGAACGCCGTGGGCCGGGCCGCCATGCACATGGTGGAGGAGGTGCGGCGGCAGTTCCGGGAGATCCCGGGCCTCATGGAGGAGAAGGCCAAGCCCGACTACGCCCGCTGCGTGGCGATCTCCACCGACGCCGCGCTGAAGGAGATGATCGTTCCCGGCCTGATGGCCGTGATCGCACCCCTGGCGATCGGCTGGCTCCTGGGCAAGGTTGCCCTGGCGGGCCTGCTGGCGGGCGCCCTGGTCACCGGCGTCATGATGGCCATCATGATGGCCAATGCCGGCGGCGCCTGGGACAACGCCAAGAAGTACATCGAGTCCGGCGCGCACGGCGGCAAGGGTTCCGACCCGCACAAGGCCGCCGTCGTGGGCGACACGGTGGGCGACCCGTTCAAGGATACCTCCGGCCCGTCCATGAACATCCTCATCAAGCTGATGACCATCGTGTCGCTGGTCTTCGCCGCCACCTTCGGCAACGGGCTGTTCTAGTGCCGGGCCAGCCGGGGGCCGCTCCCACGGGCGGCCCCTTTCTTGTTTCCCGGGCCGGCGCAGGCGGCCGGGTTCGGAGCCAGCGTCTCCGCTGCCTCGGGCGGCAGCGACCGGGACGGGCCCGGACCGACAGGGATCGCGGCGGGCCCCGGCGAAATCGTCCATTGGAGGCTGCCCCCTGGAGTACCTGCGCACCAGGGTTCGCAGCCGCCCTCCGATCCGTGGTAGAATAGTCCAGGAGGATCTCCTGCCGAAAGGGGCCGTTGGTATGAGCGAGTCGTTTGTGTCCGAGCGTGACCACCTTCAGGGGTTGCACTGGCAGTGCTTCGGCTGCGGTCAGGAGAACCGCCTCGGGCTACGCCTGAACATCCGGCTGGTGGGCGACAAGACGGAGTGCACCTTCACCCCCATTCCCGAGTTTCAGGGGCCGCCCGGCATCACCCACAGCGGGGTCATCGCCGCGGTGCTCGACGAGGTGATGAGCCAGCTCATCTACGCGCAGCTGCAGCTGGCGGTGACCCGCAAGATTGAGGTTACGTACCGGCGCCCGCTGCGCGTGGGCCAGACCTACCACTTCACCGCATGGATCGTGAAGCAGAACACCCGCATCATCGCCGCCAAGGCCGAGGCCCGCGACGCGGAGGGCAACCAGGTTGCGCGCGCCCGGGGGATCTTCGCCCCCATGGACGAGGAGCGAGTGGCCAAGTTCCTCGATCAGGAGTAGCCGCAGACGGAGAGGGGCTGCCCCGGCGGAGCGAACGCTCCGGGGGGACAGCCCCTTCTTGATTTGGGTCAGCGGCCGTGTGCTCCGCCACCGCCGGCCTTCCACCGGCGCACCCGCGCACCGGTCACCTGTCCGCGCGGTGCTCGTCCCGGTTCAGGCCGTAGAAAAGCAGGGCGAAGCCGTCAGATTTGGCGGGGTCTTCGAACTCCAGGTGGGCCTCCTGGCGGAAGCCCAGCTTCTCCAGTACTCGCCGGGAGGCGGTGTTGCTCGCCAGGCAGTGGGCGGTGACCCGCTGCAGGTCGAGGCCGGTGAAAGCGAACCGGAGCACCTCCCGGGCCGCTTCGGTGGCGTAGCCCTTCCCCTGTGCAGCGGCGGTGACGGCGTAGCCCAGCTCGGCCCTGCCGGCCTCCCGGTTCACCCGGAGGGTCACCACGCCGACGAAGGCATCGGAATCGCCCGTGCGGATGGCGAAGCCGTACCGGGTGCCGGTCTCCCACCCGGCCTGCTGCTCGGCGATCCACGCGGCGGCGCCGCCGTCGCTCGCAAGGGGCAGGGTCATGTTGAGCATGCGGGCGCTGACGTCAGCATCGCTGGCCAGCGCCTGGACGTCTGCCGCATCGTCGGCCTCCAGCGGGCGGAGCCGGAGCCGCGGGGTGATCAGCTGGAACATGCGAATCGGACTCCCATCGTTGCAAAGGTTTACGACCGTAATGACGTGCGGAGGAACCCGAGAGTTCCGTGCAGGTACGGTGCGCGGACCTGCCAGCGTTTCTCTCCGCCATCTTCATTTTGGGGCTTCACAATCGCCGATGCACCTGATAAACTACACAACGTGACCCGGACCGCTAGCTCAATTGGTAGAGCATCCGACTCTTAATCGGCAGGTTGTAGGTTCGAGTCCTACGCGGTCCACCAGCTCCGGCCCCATCGTCTAGTGGCCTAGGACGGCGCCCTCTCACGGCGCAAACAGGGGTTCGAATCCCCTTGGGGTCACCATACAGCGGCAACCAAGACCGTCCCGGGTGGGCGGTCTTGCTTGCATTGTGTCCCCGGCTGGGCGGGCTGCCCGCACTGACGCGCCCGCCGTTGCGGTAGAATGTGATCATGGTTGTATTCTTATGTTTGAAGCACATCATCGCAGTGAATGGAGAATGCACGTGACTGCTCTGCTCGTCATCATCTACGCGGCGTTCATCAGCCTCGGTCTGCCGGATTCGCTGCTGGGCACCGCCTGGCCCACGCTGCACACCGAACTGGGGGTGCCGGTCTCGTGGGCAGGCGTCGTCTCCTTCATCGTGATCGGCGGGACCATCGTCTCCAGCTACCTCAGCAGCCGGGTCATCCGCCGCCTCGGCACCGGCCTCACCACGGTGGTGAGCGTGGCCATGACCGCTGCCGCCCTGTTGGGCATCGCGGTGGCCCCGGGCTTCTGGGCGATCCTTCTGTGGGCGATCCCCCTGGGCCTCGGCGCAGGCAGTGTCGACGCCGGGCTCAACAACTTCGTCGCCCTGCATTACCAGGCCAAGCACATGAACTGGCTGCACAGCTTCTGGGGCATCGGCGTGACCCTGAGTCCGCTCATCATGTCCTGGGCCCTGGCGCACGACGGCTGGCGTTTCGGCTACTCCACAGTCGGACTGATCCAGCTGGGCCTCGTGATCGTGCTCTTCGCCTCGCTGCCCCTGTGGAGGCGGGCGACGGGCCAGTCGGCGGCCGAAAGCGGCTTCAAAGTGCTTCCCCTGCGGGAGCTGCTGCGGCTTCCCGGGGCGAAGCCCGTGTTGGCGGCCTTCTTCTGCTACTGCGCCGTCGAGGGGACGGCGGGCCTCTGGGGCGGGACGTTCCTGGTGCTGGCGCGGGGCGTTGAGCCGGAGACGGCGGCCTCCTGGATCTCGCTCTACTACTTCGGCATCACCCTGGGGCGCCTGCTCTCGGGGTTCCTGGCCATGCGGATCTCCAACCGGAACCTGATCCGGCTCGGCGAGGCGCTCATCTGCGCCGGCGTGCTGCTCCTGCTGCTGCCTGCAGGGTGGGCGTTGCGCCTGGGTTTCATCATCATCGGCCTGGGCTGCGCGCCGATCTTCCCCGCCCTGCTGCACGACACACCGGTGCACTTCGGCGCCGACTTATCGCAGGCCATGATGGGCGTGCAGATGGCGTTCGCCTACGTGGGCGGCATGATCATGCCGCCGCTGTTCGGGTACATCGGGGAGCATCTCACCATGGGCCTGCTGCCGCTGTATCTCATCGCCCTGGCCGTGGTCATGGTCGTCGAGGTGGAGCGGACCGCCCGGGCGGTCGTGCCCCACGCGGTTCGCTGAGCCCTTGCACTGAGGCGACGGGGACGGTGCGGTTCTCCCATCGCCCCGCGTACCACGTGCGGGGGGGGGGGGGGGGAAGTCATCAAAGAGGTGAACCGGAAGATCAGGGTTCCCTCGCCCGTTGCCGACCATCCGTGAACCGAGCCGTAGGCCGCGGCACGGCTTGACACCCCCGCATGGTCATGCTATAGTAACGCACAAATCCGAACAGCGATGATCGGGGACAACACCACGCCCATCCCCTCCAGAGAGGGAGCGCCGCCGGCTGAAAGCGCCCCGGGGCCCTGTGCGTGGGAAACCACCCCGTAGCTGCCTGCCGAAGCCGTGCGGATAAGGCGGGAGGGGGCGCCCTGTACAGCGCACGCGAGCCCCGGTGCAGACAGCGCACCGGGAAGAAGGGTGGAACCACGGGAGCACTGGCCTCTCGTCCCTTGCGGGACGGGAGGCTGTTCCATTTTGCGCCAACCACGGAGAGAAAGGGGCTCATCACCAATGTCCAGCGTTGTGCACGTGACCCTGCCGGACGGCAGCGTGCGGGAGTTTCCGCAGGGCATCACCATCGCCGAGGCCGTGGCCCAGATCGGGCGGGGCCTCGCCAAGGCCGCACTGGCCGCCAAGGTAGACGACCGCCTGGTCGACCTCTCGGCCAGGCTGACGGAGGACTGCCAGCTGCGGATTCTCACCTTCGCCGACGAGGAGGGCCGCGAGGTCTTCCGCCACACCTCCACCCACATCATGGCCCAGGCGGTGAAACGCCTCTTCCCCGAGGCGAAGCTCACCGTCGGCCCGCCCCTGGAGAACTCCTTCTACTACGACTTCGACCTGCCCCGGCCGCTCACGCCTGAGGACCTGGAGCGGATCGAGGCCGAGATGGCCAAGATCGTCGCGGCCGACTACCCGATCGTCCGCCAGGAGGTCGACCGGGAGGAGGCCAAGCGCTTCTTCGCCGAGCGGGGCGAGGACTACAAGGTGCTGCTGGTCGACAAGATCCCGGAGGACGAGGTCGTCTCGATCTACACCCAGGGCGAGTTCACCGACCTCTGCGTCGGCCCGCACCTGCCCTCCACCGGCCGGGTGAAGGCGTTCAAGCTGCTCAGCGTGGCCGGCGCCTACTGGGAGGGCAACCAGGCCAACAAGCAGCTCCAGCGGGTCTACGGCACCTCCTTCGAATCGAAGAAAGACCTGGACCAGTACCTGTTCCAGCTCGAGGAGGCCAAGCGGCGCGACCACCGCAAGCTCGGGCCCGAGCTCGGCCTCTTCCGGTTCGAGGAGGTTGCCCCCGGCTTCGCCTACTGGCTGGACAAGGGCTACAAGATCTACCGGGAGCTGGAGAACTGGAGCCGCAGCCTGCAGGCCGAACTGGGCTACCAGGAGGTCCGGTGCCCGTGGATCGTCTCGTCCAAGCTCTACGAGACGTCCGGCCACTGGCAGCACTACCGGCAGAACATGTTCACCCTGAAGGCCGAGGACCAGGACTTCGCCATCAAGCCCATGAACTGCCCCAACCACTGCGTGCTCTACAGGAGCGAGCTGCGCTCCTACCGCGACCTGCCGCTGAAGGTGGCGGAGTACGGCCCGCTCTCCCGGTTTGAGGCCTCCGGCACGCTGCACGGCCTGCTGCGGGTGCGGGGCTTCCACCAGGACGACGCCCACCTGTTCGTGCGGCCGGATCAGATCGAGGAGATGATCCGGGAGGTTATCGGCCTGGTGGACACCATCTACGGCACGCTGGGCCTGCAGTACGAGATCAAGCTCTCCACCCGTCCGGAGGACTTCATGGGCGAGATCGAGCTGTGGGACCAGGCCGAGGCGGCGCTGGCCCGGGCTCTCGAGGGGATGGGGCGCAGCTACAAGCTGAACCCTGGCGACGGCGCCTTCTACGGGCCGAAGCTGGACTTCGACGTGACGGACGCCCTCGGCCGGAAGTGGCAGTGCGCCACGGTGCAGCTCGACTTCCAGATGCCCATCAAGTTCGACCTCACCTACATCGGCGAGGACGGCAAGGAGCACCGGCCGGTGATGATCCACCGGGCGATCATGGGCACCCTGGAGCGGTTCATCGGCATCCTCACCGAGCACTACGCCGGCAACTTCCCCGTCTGGATGGCGCCGGTGCAGGCTCGGGTGCTGCCGATCACCGACCGGCACCACGAGTATGCCGCTCAGGTGGTGGCCCGGCTCAAGGCCGCTGGCCTGCGGGTGGAGAACGACACCCGGAACGAGAAGATCGGCTACAAGATCCGCGAGGCCGAGGTGCAGAAGATCCCGTTCATCCTGGTGGTGGGTGACAAGGAGGCCCAGGCCGGAGCCGTGGCGGTGCGCCGCCGCGGCATGAAGGACCTCGGGCCCATGCCTCTCGAGGCGTTTATGGAACTGGTGCAGAGCGAGATCGCCAGCAAGGCGATGGACGACGCCTGCCTCAAGGCGGTCTCCGGCAAGGAGGACTAGAACCCGGTCGAGACAGTGGATGGGCCGGGCCACGTTCCCCCTGGCCCGGCCCCATCCGGGGGGAGAAGCGGCGGAGGAAGCAACCGATGCAGATCCAGGACATCTTCGGCGATCTGCCCAGCGTGGAGACGGAGCGGCTGGTCCTCAGGAAGGTCTCCCTGGACGACGTGGCCGACCAGTTCGCCTGGACGTCTGACCCGCTGGTGACCCAGTTCCTCACCTGGGGCCCCGAGCGGAGCCCGGCCGAGACCGAGCGCTCGATCCGCTACATCCTGAGCCTCTACGCGCAGGGCCAGGTGAGCCCCTGGGCGGTGGTGCTGAAGGAGACGGGCCGGCAGATCGGCTCGTGCGGCTTCAACTGGTGGTCGCCCGTGCACCGGCGGGCGGAGATTTCGTACATGCTCAACCGCCACTACTGGGGCCGGGGCTTCGCCACCGAGGCGGTGGCCGCCGTCATCCGCTTCGGGTTTGAGCGGATGGACCTGAACCGCATCGAGGCGCTGGTCAGCCCCGCCAACCTGGCGTCCCGTCGGGTGCTGGAGAAGGTCGGCATGCGGCCGGAGGGGATCCTGCGGGAAGCGATCAACGTGAAAGGCGTCTTCGCCGACCACATCATGTACTCGCTGCTCCGGCGGGAGTGGGCGCAGGCGCAGGTCGCCAGGCGCGAGGAGGTGTGAGCGATGGCCCCGTGGCCAGGTGTCATTCGGAAGTACCAACGGTTTCTACCCGTCAGCGAAGCGACCCCCGTGGTGACGCTGCTGGAGGGCAACACCCCCCTGGTGCCCGCCCCGCGGCTGGGCGCTGAACTGGGGCTCGATCTCTACCTGAAGTTCGAGGGGATGAACCCCACCGGCTCGTTCAAGGACCGGGGCATGACCCTGGCGATGTCCAAGGCGGTGGAGGCCGGGGCGAAGGCGGTGATCTGTGCCTCCACCGGCAACACCAGCGCTTCGGCGGCGGCCTACGCCGCACGGGCGGGACTGCCCTGTTTCGTCGTCATCCCCGACGGTGCGGTGGCCATGGGGAAGCTGGCTCAGGCCTTGATGTACGGCGCCCGGACGATCCAGATCGAGGGTAACTTCGATGACGGCCTCCGCCTGGTGCGCCGTCTGGCCGCGGAGCACCCCGAGATCGCCCTGGTCAACTCGGTCAACCCGTACCGGCTGCAGGGGCAGAAGACCGCGGCCTTCGAGGTGGTGGACGCCCTGGGCGGCTACCCCGACTTCCTGGCGATCCCGGTGGGAAACGCCGGGAACATCACCGCCTACTGGATGGGCTTCAAGGAATACGCCGCCGCCGGCATGGGTGCCGTCGAATCGTGCAGCTGCAGCGGGGCACCGGCCGGCGCGGTGCTGCCCCGGATGCTGGGCATCCAGGCCGCCGGGGCCGCGCCCCTGGTGAACGGCGGCGAGGTGGACGACCCCCGGACGGTGGGAACCGCCATCAAGATCGGCCGGCCGGCCAGCCGGCAGGGTGCGGTGAACGCCGTGCGGGAGTCCGGCGGGGCGTTCTGGTCCGTCACCGATGAGGAGATGCTGGCGGCCTACCGGCGGCTGGCGGCGACCGAGGGCGTCTTTGCCGAGCCGGCCTCCTGCGCCTCGGTCGCCGGGCTGATCAAGCTGGCTGCGAGCGGCTACTTCGAGGGGCGGGAGGACGCCCACGGTTTCGTGGAGGGCGCACCGGTGCCCGTGCCGAAGCACCGGCCGTTCACCGGCCGCGGGGGCCGTCCCCGGGTGGTGGCCGTGCTCACCGGCCACGGGCTGAAGGACCCCGACACGGCCATCCGGGTCTCGGCGGCGCCGGAGAAGCTGCCTGCCGACTACGGGCGGCTGGAGCGGCTGGTCCTCGGGGGCTGATTCGGCCATGGTCCGGGTGAGCGTGCCGGCGACCAGCGCCAACCTGGGCTCGGGCTTCGACACCCTGGGCGTGGCGCTGGAGCTCCGCAACGTAATCGAGATGGACGAGACCGGCGTGGACGACGTGGTGATCGAGGTGGAGGGCGCCGGGGCCGGAGCCCTCGAGAAGCCCGACCAGAACCTGGTCTTCCAGGCCGCCCGCCGGGTTTTCGAGCGGCTGGGCTACGAGCCCAACGGGCTCCTGATCCGGGAGCAGGTGGCGATTCCGGTGGCCCGGGGAATGGGCTCCTCCGCTGCGGCCATCGTCGGCGGGCTGGTGGCGGCCAACGCCCTGGTCGCCCAGCGCACCGGCCAACCGGGGCTCTCCCGGGAGGAGCTGCTCCGGATGGCGGTGGCCATCGAGGGCCATCCGGACAACGTGACGCCGGCCCTGGTGGGCGGTTTTACGGTCTGCTGCATGGACCCGGAGAGGGGGCCGCTCTACCTGCGCTTCGACCCGCCCCGCTTGCTGCGGGCGGTGGTGGTGATGCCCGAGGTGCAGATCAAGGGGAAAAAGACCGAGCAGTCCCGGGGGGTGCTGCCGGCCGAGGTGCCCATGCGGGACGCCGTCTACAACCTGAACCGGGCGGCGCTGCTGGTCGCGGCGCTGGCCCAGCGGCGCACCGACCTCCTGGATGTGGCCATGCAGGACCGGCTGCACCAGCCCTACCGGGCGGCCCTGGTGCCCGGGATGCGCTCCGTCTTCGAGGCTGCCCGGGCGGCGGGAGCCCTGGGCGTGGCTCTCTCCGGGGCCGGGCCCAGCGTCATCGCCTTCGTGGCCGAGTCCGCCGAGCCGGTGGCTCTGGCGATGGAGGCCGCCTTCCAGTGGGCGGGCAGTGACGCCCGCTCGCTGATCGTGGACCTGGCCCGGGACGGGGCCCGGGTGCTTTCCGGGCCGGGGCGGGAGCACGAGCTGCTGGACCGGGCGCCGTACTGGGGTTGAGGCGGCGGCAGGCTGCCGGTGCCCCGGGGTGCGGCAGGCTCCGGCGGGGTGGTGCGCTGACCGGCAGCCGGGCCGGCTTCTACTACCAGGTGTGAAGATGGCTTCAGGCGATCCTGCCCCAGTTGGGTCCGCGCGGACCCTGCTGCGGCAGGGTCGTCTGCGTTGTGGAGGGAGGGCGGCGACGGGCTGGAGGGCCTTCCGCTCGAGGAGCAGCTGCTCGACCTGGCGGCCTTCCTGAGCAAGGAAGCCGGCTACTTCGCAGCCCGGGCGCAGGCGTACTTCCACCTCGTCCGGGGCCGGCCGTGGGGCGGTTCCACGCTGCCGGAAGCGCTGCTGAAGGAGATGCGGCGGAGCCTGGCCTACTTCCTCGGGCACGTCATCATGGCCGTCAAGTACCTCGAGGCGGACGTGCTGGAGGAGTTCGTGGCGTGGAGCGAGGAGTTGGGCGGTGACCCTGCCCGAGGTGCCGTATCAGCCGCTGCCGGGGTATCCGCCTTATCCGAAGGTCACTCGCCGGGCATGATGCCGCTGGGCCAGCGGGATGGAACGGGCCGCAGGTGGACCGGCCGGGGTGAGACGGGTCTACACTTGGTGCACGACCAAAGCAAGAGTTCGTCTCAACTTACCAGAAAGGCTCGGATGAAATGCAGGCCCAATGCTTGAAGCATCAAGGGTCGTAACCCGTCCTCCACGTGGCCGGAAAGGCTCGGCGGCAACTCCGAGTACGATGGTTGAAGCATCAAGGGTAACGAAATGAGCCACGGCCGATGTGGTGCGTGGTTCAAATCGTTACCGTTCGGCCCGGGTGGAGGGTTGTTGCGGCACTTGACGATGACTGGGAGGAGGGCCCCGGACGGCCTAACCTGTTCCCCACGTGGCCGGAAAGGCTCGGCGGCAACTCCGAGTACGATGGTGGAAGCATCAAGGGTAACGACATGAGCCACGACCGATGTGGCGCGTGGCTCATTTCGTTACCGATGGGCCGGGAGTGAGGGCGAGCGGGTCGGACCACGTGATCGCCACGGCGACACTACCGCCTCCCCCGCCACCTGAGCCGCCGCCACAGGTAGGTGCGCCAGCCGAACTGGTCCAGCAGCACCTCCTTGGCCCGCCGCCAGAAGGCGCGGGCCCGCTTCGCGTCGGCGGCGAGCACGGGCCGGCCGGGCGGGCCGTAGCGGGCGGCGCTGTAGTCGGCGGCGGCCCGGACGGCGACCTCTCCCAGCGGCGGCAGCGCCGTGGCCAGGGTGCGGGCGTACTCCGCGGGCGTCTGATCGGGCCGGCGCGCCAGACCGAACCGGCCCAGCAGGTCGCCGGTTTTCTCCCAGGCCTCCTGCACCACCGAGCGGGCGTCCCGGTAGCGGAAGCGCTCCTGCGCCTGGAGGGCCAGGGCTGCGGCCAGGGCGAGGAGAACCGGCGGCGCGAGGACTGCCGCGTATCGAGGCCACCTGCGCCACCGGTCTGCGGGCGCAGCGGCCGTGCCGCCGCCGGAGTCCGGCAGGTCGCCCGTCTGCGGCGACTCCTCGGCCTGCGGCGACGCCGGGGTGGGGATCAGCGCCGGCTCCGCCGTCTCCACCGGCTCTTCTTCCATTGGCTCCTCATTCCCGATGAGGGTCAGCGGGGCGCTGCGGGCGATCACCGGCAGGTCCGCCCGCGGGGTGGGGTCGAAGGTCACCCAGCCGTAGCCGGGGAAGTAGGCTTCCACCCAGGCGTGGGCCTGGGTATTGCGGACCTCGTAGACGTATCGGCCCCGCGCATCGAGGGTGAACGGGGTCGAGGCCGGGATGGCGTAGCCCTCCACGAACCGGGCCGGGATGCCCAGCTCCCGCAGCATGACCACCATGGCAGAGGCGTGGTAGACGCAGTAGCCCTGCTGCGCGCTGAAGAGGAAGAAGTCCACGAAGTCCCGGTCCGCGGGCGTGGGCGGCGGGGTGAGCGTGTAGGGAATCTGGCGCAGGAAGGACTCGATGGCCACCGCCTGGTCGAAGGGGTGCGCCTCGCCCTCCGTCACGCTTCGGGCCAGGTCCCCGATCCGGCGGGGCAGGTCTTCGGGGAGTTGCAGGTAGCGGGCCATGCCCAGCCCCGGCACACCATCGGTGGCCCGGATCTGGTCGCTGCTGTACTGCGGAACCCGGGCGGAGACGGTGTATGTCGCACCCCGGACGATGGGCTGCAGGGCCTCGAGGTTGGCCTCGACGTCGGCCGTGTACCCGCTGAGGCCGTCCACCCGGGTGGTCTCCAGCACGTGGAAGATGGTGCGGCCGAAGTTGAGGACCGGCGTTACCTCCACCGTCAGGCTTCGCCAGCGTGTCTCGGGCCCCATCAGGGAGGGTAGCAGGCTGTCGTCGCTCAGGGTGAAGGACAGGGAATCGCCGGGCTCCCAGGTGGAGCCCGTATAGGTGGGGAGGATGGCCCCGCGCAGGTAGAGCGTCCCGGTCAGGGGGCCGCTCACCGCCACCCGGAGGGCCACCCGGTCGTCCGGCCGCACCGCACCGCCCAGCCGCCCCAGGTCCGGCGCAAAGCCGGTAGCGGCCAGCGAGAAGCTGCTGAAGCTCTCCACTCCGCCGCCCCGGAACTGGCGCAGGGCGGGCACCGCATCCTGGATCCGCTGCCCCAGTTCGCCCAGGCTCACCGGCGCGAAATGGCTGGGCAGCAGGGTCGCCACCAAGGCCACCGCAGGCATCCCGACCAGCGCCGGAGCCAGCCCGGGGCGGCGCTCCCCGTGCCGGCCCTCCGACCGCCATCGGGCGTCCCGCACGGCCGCCTGCCCCACCGCCCAGAGCATCAGCGCCAGAACCAGGTAGGCCTGGAAGTAGATCAGCGACGGCTGGTAGTACCAGCCCCACTGGGTGCCGAACAGGAGGAGACCGAGGCCGATGGTCCAGAACGCGCGCCCCCGGCCCAGGGTCTCCGCGGCGATCAGCAGGCCGGCGCCGACCCCGGCGAGGACGACGAGGACGAACCCCAATTCGTAGTCGAAACTGGCGGCGAGGTTCCCGGCCGCGAGCTCGGCCAGCAGCGCCCTCCCCTCGGCTGTCACGTGGGCCAGCCACCAGCGCCAGATCGGGTCCCGCCGGACCAGGTAGGCGGAGGCCGCCGCGGCAACGGCCGTGCAGACAAGCCAGGTCCGCCGGCTGCGCCACCAGAGCCAGCCGTAGAGTGCGCTGAAGCCGGCCAGGAGCAGGATCCACGACCCCGGCAGCGGGACGCGCCAGAAGCTGGCCAGCGAGTGGACCGCCAGGGTGACCAGGAGGAGCGTGAAGAGCACGACGGTCAGCTGATAGCCCGCGGATGGACGCGCGGCGGCCACGGCGACACCCCCTCCCCGGTGTGAACCCGCAGGGCGGCGAGCCGGCTGAGGTCGGCCCCGGCCGGCACCACGTATACCGGCACCCGGCTGAGGGCGAGCATGTCCACCAGCCGGGCCGCTGTCGCACCCACCGTGGCGTCCGGATCTGCCGTGCTCCCCGGGTTGCCGTCCGCCGGGGTGAGCCGGCCCGCGAAGGTGGCCGCATCCAGGAGGACGAGCATCACGCGGTGGCTCGACCGCAGGCGCAGGAGCAGGTGGGCGAGCCGCTGGTTCAGCCGGGGGGTGATCACCACCACCGTGGCCCGGTGAGCCAGGTGTGCTGCCTCGGCCTCCACCAGCTGATCGACCGGCACGTTGCCGACGGCCTCCACCTGGGCCAGCACCTCCATGATCTCACGGAAGGTGCGGTCGCTGCCGCCGGGGCTCACCGCGAAGCGCTCCTGACCCACGCAGAAGAGGCCGGCCTCCATCTTGCGGCGCAGAGCCAGGGCGGCGAGCGAGGCGGCGATCTCCACCGCAGTCTCCGCCGTTTCGGCGCCGCCGGACGCGGTGCCGTCTACGTGAACGCTGCGGTGCAGGTCGAGGAAAAGCACCAGCTGTGTGGTGGCGCTCAGCCCGTACTGGCGGGTCATCAGGGTGCCGGTGCGCGCCGTGGTGGGCCAGTGGATGTGACGCGGGTTGTCGCCCGGCACATAGCGGCGGATCTCGGCGTGATCGGAAGGATCCTCGAAGGCCCGGTCGCGGGTGCGCACCGGGCCGAAGGGCAGGGCCAGCAGGAGGGACAGGTCGTCGAGGGGATGCACCCGGGGGTAGATCGTGACGGGCGCCTCCGAACGGACCTGGATCTCCCGCACAAAGAGCCCCAGCGGGTCGCCGGTCCGGACGCGGATGGGGCCCACGGGGCAGCGCCCCCGCCGGCGGGCGGTGAACTGCACCGTCGCCTGGCGGCGGCTCCGGGGTGGCAGGGCGGTGCCCATGCGGGGCCGGTCGCTGGCCATGAGGCGCGGCGGGGTCTCGTCGTCGACCTCGAGCCAGGGCACGGGCAGCCAGCTCCAGTTCTCCAGGCGCAGCGCTGCCGCGATGGTCTCGCCCACCTGGACCTGGTGCCGGTCGACGGTGAGCAGCCCGGCGACCCGACGGGAGGCGTACAGGGTGGCGAGCCAGGAGCCGATCCAGACCATCCCGGTGGTGTAGAGCAGGAAGTACGGCAGCTCGCCGCCGCCCAGTCGGGCGACGGCGAAGGCGACCAGGATCAGCGCCGGCAGCCGCCAGTCACGCCTGCCGTGCCGCATGGCTCTTCACCCCCGTCGGGACCGGTACCTGGGTGAGCACCTCGGCGATCAGCTCCTCCGCCCCGGTCCCGCGCACCTGCGCCTCGGGCCGAAGGATCACCCGGTGTGCCAGGACCAGCGGGGCCATCTCCTTCACATCGTCGGGGGTGACGTACTCCCGGCCGCGGATCAGCGCGATGGCCTGGCTCGTGCGATACAGGGCGATGGAGCCACGGGGCGAGGCGCCCAGGTAAGCGTCGCGGTGTTCGCGGGTGGCCTGGACGAGGCGCACCACGTACTCCAGCACGGCCTCGTCCACATGAACGCTGCGCGCCGCCTGCTGCAGCCGGAGCACCTCGTCGGCCGTGAGCACCTGCTCCAGCTCCTCCAGCGGCGGCTGCTTCGCCCGCTCCACCACGAGCATCTCTTCGCGGAGGGTGGGGTACCCCAGGCGCAGCTTCAGCAGGAAGCGGTCCAGCTGCGCCTCGGGCAGGGGGAAGGTGCCCTCGTACTCGATGGGGTTCTGCGTGGCCAGCACCAGGAACGGTCGGGGCAGGCGCCGGGTGACGCCGTCGATGGTCACCTGCCCTTCCTCCATGCACTCCAGCAGCGCAGACTGAGTCTTGGGCGAGGTGCGGTTGATCTCGTCGGCCAGCACGATCTGGCTCATGATGGGCCCGGGCCGGAACTCGAACTCGCCGGTCTTCTGGTTGTAGACGGAGACGCCCGTCACGTCGGAAGGGAGCAGGTCGGGGGTGAACTGGATGCGGCGGAAGTCGCAGCCGAGGGAGCGGGCCAGGCTGCGCACCAGGGTGGTCTTGCCCACCCCCGGCACGTCCTCGATGAGCACGTGGCCCTGGCAGAGCAGGGCGGCCAGCACGTACTGAATCTCCCGCTGCTTGCCGACCACGGCGCGCTCGATGTTCTGCATCACCCGGGTCAGGGCTTCGTGAATGCGCAAGTCCGTGCCACACCTCCGGCAGCGTCCATGGGCCGGCCCGGGGCCGGCCGCGGGGCTGGATAAAATCACCTATCTTCTGAGACGGCGGAAAAGACAAATATGTTCTGCGGAATCCCCCGGTTTCCACCGGGGTGGGAGCCGCACGGCTTATGCTATACTTACCTTCAGAGTCCGCAGAATGGGGTGCTTTCCGGTGCGTGAGGGGCTGACAGTGAGATTCCTGCCGGTCCTCCTCGTCCTCGTTCTGCTCGCCGGCTGCGGCGGCGTGCGCGAGGAGACGGCGGCCCCAGGGTTGGAGGTGAAGCCGCAGCCGGGTTACCTGGCCGCCAGCATCAAGGGGACCGACGTGCTGACCGGCGAGCGGATTTCCACGGCCGACCTGAAGGGGCAGCCGGTGTTCCTGAACTTCTGGGCCACCTGGTGCCCGCCGTGCCAGGAAGAGATGCCAGCGATGGAGGCGTTCCACCAGGAGCTGGGCGACGAGGTGCGCGTGGTGGCGGTGAGCGGCGACTCCCTCGACACGCGGGAGAAGATGGCCGCCTTCGCCGAGAAGTTCGGGCTCACCTTCCGCGTCGTGCACGACGGGGGCCAGGCCGCCGTCGACTACCAGGTGGCGGGCTTCCCGACCTCGTTCTTCATCGACGCCGACGGTGTGATCCGGGTGCGCCACGCCGGGCCGCTGACCCTGGAGCAGATGAAGGAGTACGCACAGCAGGTCTCGAACACAGCAGAAAAATAGTCCGCGGCAAGGGGTAAGCCTACTCGAATGACCCGTCTGAGGGAGTTCTTCCGCAGCGTCGCCCGCGACCGGCGCTGGTGGTGGGCGCTGTTCTGGATCAACCTGCTTGGCTCGCTCTACGGTTTCTACTGGTACTGGCCGCAGCTCGCGCAAACGCCTCGCAGCCGCTGGTTCATCGTGCCCGACAGCCCCGGGGCCACCTTCCTGTTTACCATCTGGCTGGGCCTGATGCTGGCCGGGCTCGACTGGCGCAGGCCGGCGATGCAGCTCCTGGCCGCGGTGGCCTTCGTCTCGAACATGAAGTACGGTCTGTGGACGGCCACCGTGCTGCCAGAGGCCGGCATCAAGTATGGGTGGGAGTTCCAGTTCGTCCACCTCACCCTGTCGCATCTGGGCATGTGGGCCCAGGGGCTGATCTTCGCCCGCCACTACCGCCCGGCCTGGCCGGCGGCCGGCCTGGCCCTGGCCTGGATGCTGGTGCAGGACGTGGTGGACTACCGCATCTGGATGACGCACCCGACCCTGCCGTACCGGTCGGAGTTTGCGTTTGCGCGCGGCATGGCCGTGGCCCTCTCGCTCATCTGGGGGACGTTCCTGCTGGTGCAGGGGCTGTGGGAGCGGAAGGGCCAGGGCGGGGTGAGGAAGGAGGTCGTCACCGATGTCTGAGAAGCGGCCGGGGGAGCGTGTGCCGCTGGTGCGCGACAGGCAGGGCATCCTCGACAGGCTGAAGAAGATCGAGGGCCAGGTCCGCGGCCTGCAGCGGATGGTGGAGGAGGACCGCTACTGCGTCGACATCCTTAACCAGGTGGCCGCCGTGGAGGCGGCCCTCAACAAGGTGAGCCTGATGCTGTTGGAGGGCCACGCCAAAGGCTGCATGGCGGCCGCGGTGCGGCGCGGCGAGGGTGACGAGGCAGTGGAAGAGCTGATGCAGGTGCTGGGGCGTTTCCTCCGATGAGTGGGAGACCGGCGCGTTCCCGCACCCGGGCGGAACGACTCGGGCGGCTGGTGATCACGGCGATCTTCGCGCTGCCGCTGCTGGCCGATTCCGCGGCCCAGGCCCTGGGCTACGAACTCTTCTGCCTGGCCGACCCGAAGCTGCAGGCGGTGTGGGGCTCCCTGCTGCAACTGGTCGGCGGCTGGCCACTCTACGCCGATGCGCTCGCCGAGGCGCGGCAGCGCCGGGTTGGGCGGCCGGCGCTGATCAGCTTACTCTCCACGGTGCTTTACGGCGCCGGGCTTTACGGGTCGGTGCGGAGCGTGCCGGCGAGGGGCCACTTCCTGGCGGCCGGCGGGCTTCTCCTGCTGGGCCATCTGCTCGAGTACCGCGCCGGCCGGGGCGCCTCCGCCTCACCGCAGTGGTAGGCAATCGAACACAGGAAGGGCCGTGGGCACCGCCCACGGCCCTCAGCGCGCCCGCAGGATGGCCGAATGTAGGAAGGATCAGATGCCGAACCAGCCCGGGTACGCGGCGATGGCAGGGATTCCCGCCGTCGTCGGGTAGGCGGATGGCACCGTGGCCACGGTGGTGACGGGCACCGCGTACTCGTAGACCCGATAGACTGTCGCGTTCGCGGCCGGGTACCAGGCCGAGCCGGGCGCGATGAACAGGTCGTCTGCACCGGCCTGGGCGCCGATGAACGGGGAGAAGGCGGTTCCGAATCCACCAAAGTTCATCCGCTGCGCTCTCCTTTCGACTCGTGACCTCGGCAAGCTCCTCCTGAGGGGGCTTGCTCTCAGCCTATGAGCGATCGCGGCCGGGGGTGAATGGTTTGATGGCTATTGCTTCCAGGGCGGACCAGGTGACCGGGAAGCCGCCCGGCCATCCGGCGGCCATCAGCCGCACCGCCGCGGCCTGCAGCGCCGCGACCTCTGCGTCGGTCAGGTCGCCCGACCACGTGGGGGCGATCACCGACATGAGCTGCACAAAGGAAACCGGTTCGGTCACCAGGTGGCGCTGGATGTGGTTTTCAAATCGCAGCACGGCGAGCCCGGCCGCCTCCATGAGGGACGCCACCTCCTCCGGCGTGGGCAACTCCGGCACCGGTGCGGCGCGCTCGGGCCCCAGGATGGCGCGGATCACGGCGTCGATCAGCAGGAACCACTCCCGGAAGCCCGGGGCCGTGGCGGCGATCAGGACCAGGTAGCCCCCCGGCTTCAGGACGCGGGCCATCTGCCGCATCGTCCCGGGCCGGTCCTGGAACCAGTGGAAGACCGAGTTGCAGATGACCAGGTCGAAGGTGGCGTCCGGGAACGGCAGGCGTTCGGCGTCGCCCAGGATGATCCGGGCCGGAGCGCCCAGCCGGCGGGCCTTGGCGGTGGCCACCGCCACCATGCCCGGCGAGATGTCGATGCCCACCAGGAGGCCGGTGGGTGCGAAGCGGCGGGCCGCTTCCAGCAGGTTGAGCCCGGTGCCGCAGCCCACGTCGAGGATGTTGGGCCGCGGCCCGAGGCGCACAAAGGGCAGGAGCCGGCGAATGGCCGCGAGGTACCCGAAGCCGGCCAGGCCGTCGTAGAGAGCGGACGTCCGCGAGTACCCCCGGGCCAGCCGATCCTTCACGCCTTCCACACCACTCTACCTCCCGGCCCCAGCATATTCAGGGGGCGCGCGTTCTTCCCCTGGGACCGTTTCGGCACCGGCCCCATAGGATGGCCTGAACCAGGCCAAACGCGTGCTGAGAGGTGGTATGTCGATGCGATACGGTCTCATCGTTGCCCCGCCCTTCCTGCCGCCCGGCGGGATGAGGCTGCCCGGGCCCCCGCCGCCCATGCCGCCGATGCCGGTCCCGCCGCCCCGGCCGCCGGCCGCACCCCAGGCCCTGCCCACCGCAGCGGCACAGCCGGCTCTGGCCCAGTCCGGCCAGTCCGGCGCGGGGGAGGCGCAGCCTGCGGGCGCGCAGGGCGCCGCGGCAGGGCAGGCGCTGGGGCTGACGGAGTCGCAGGGATGGGGCGCGCCCGGCCCCCAGGGGACGCCCTCCGGGGCGGTGCCCGGGCTGCCGGTGGCAGGGCCCGGTCCGCAGGCGGTTCCGGTGATGGCCCCGCTCGCGGGGCCGGCGCCTTCGCCCGGGTTGACCGGGCCCCGTGTCGTCCCGGTGGCGGCACCCGGAGCGCAGGGGCTTCCGGGCGCGATGCCCGGCCTCCCGCTCGGGTTGCCCGGCCTGCAGGCGGTTCCGGTCATGGCTCCGGCCGGTCCCCAGGCGCTGCCAGCGGCGACTGCTCCGCAGGGGATCCCGTCAGTGGGGTCGGTCGGGCCGCAGGCGGTCCCTGGGGCAGCGCCCGCTGCGCCGATGGCTCCGTCGATGGCCCCTGCCGGCGGACCGGTGCCGCCGGCCGGGGTGCCCGGCACCCGGGTCGTGCCGCCGGCGGTTCCTGCAACCCTGGGCCTTGGGGGGATGGCGCAGGGGTTCCCCGCCATCCCGGTGGGCGCTTTCGGAGGGCTCCCGGGGGCGCCGTGGCCGGCCGCACCTGACCCGGACGACGCGGCGGATGAGGGGGTTTCCTCCCAGAGCACGATGGCGGCCGCCAGGAACGGCGGGCCCTTCTGGGCGCAGCAGCAGGCCCTGGCGCAGCAACTCCTCGCCCAGCAGGCGGTGCAGCAGCAGGCCGCCCTGGCCGCCATGCTCCCCGGCCTCGCCGCACAGGTGGTGGGGACGGCCCCGTCCGAACCGGTCGCAGCTCTCCCGACTGCCTCCGGTACGGCTGCCTCGGAGGCGAGGCGGGAGCGCAGGGTACGTGCAGGTACTTACTCCACCAGGGGGCTGCAAGGCGGCTACTCCACCCGCGGTTAGCCCCCGGGAGACGCCCGGCCCGGGCGCGCCGTCGGAGGCGCCCCGGGCCGGCGCCGCGCCCGGGCCGGAGGGTTTCCGCCCGGAGCGTGCAGGATATTTGCATCTTCGAAACGTCAATGATACTTCCACACAGGGTAAAGAGTTGGTACTATAGTGCATGAGGGCAATCAGACATAGTCCTGACATGCACTGACTATCCTCCACTATGCTCATTCTGTGATCATGTTCACGATCTTGACCGGCGCGGACAGCCCACCGTGTCCGGTCAGGTGTTCCATTTCGCATAGCGGAGGGTACAGGCTCTCCTGACCCCCGAACCATGCGGGGTCCTCTCCAGCAGGCTGCCTGCGCCCTCCCGGCGGCGGCGATGGCCGCAAGAACGATGGAGGTGCTGTTGTGGCGAAGTTCACCAAGCTGACCCCGCCCGCGGGTGAGAAGATCACCATGCAGAACGGCCGGCTGGTCGTTCCAGACAACCCCATCATCCCTTTCATCGAGGGTGACGGTACCGGCCCCGACATCTGGGCGGCCGCCCAGCCCGTGATCGACGCCGCGGTGGAAAAGGCGTATGGCGGCAAGCGGAAGATCTCCTGGTTCGAGGTCTATGCCGGTGAGAAGTGCCTGAACAAGTTCGGCGAGTGGCTGATCGACGACACCCTGGAGGCCATCCGCGAGTACCGCATCGCCATCAAGGGTCCGCTGACGACGCCGGTGGGCGGCGGCATCCGCTCGCTGAACGTGACCCTGCGGCAGATGCTCGACCTGTACGCCTGCGTCCGTCCGGTGCGCTGGTTCCCCGGCGTTCCCAGCCCGGTGAAGGAGCCGCAGAAGACCAACGTGGTCATCTTCCGGGAGAACACCGAGGACATCTACGCGGGCATTGAGTGGAAGGCCGGCACCCCCGAGGCGCGCAAGATGCAGCAGCTGCTCACGGAGGAGATGGGGGTCCGCATCCCCAACGCCGACCGCAGCGACCTGGTGGGCATCGGCGTCAAGCCGGTGACGGAGTTCGGCTCCAAGCGGCTGGTCCGGGCCGCCATCCAGTACGCCATCGACAACAAGCGCAGGTCCGTGACGCTGGTGCACAAGGGCAACATCCAGAAGTTCACCGAGGGCGCCTTCCGCGACTGGGGGTACCAGGTGGCCCTGGAGGAGTTCCGCCCCTACGTCATCACGGAGGAAGAGCTCTGGTCTGACGAGTACAAGGGCAAGATGCCGGAGGGCAAGATCCTGATTCGCGACCGCATCGCAGACATCAGCTTCCAGCAGCTGCTCATGCGGCCCGAGGAGTGGGACGTGATCGCCACCCTCAACCTGAACGGCGACTACCTCTCCGACCACGTGGCCGCCATCGTGGGCGGCATCGGCATCGCGCCCGGCGCCAACATCTCCTACAGCGACGGCTACGGCCTGTTCGAGGCGACCCACGGCACCGCCCCGAAGTACGCCGGCCTCGACAAGGTGAACCCGGGCTCGGTGATCCTCTCGGGCGAGATGATGCTCCGGCACATGGGCTGGCAAGAGGCGGCCGACCTGATCATCAAGGGTCTCAGCGCCACCATCGCCCAGAAGACCGTCACGTACGACTTCGCCCGCCTCATGGAGGGCGCGACCGAAGTGAAGTGCTCCGAGTTCGGGCGGCTCATCATCGAGAACATGTAGACTGACGGGATTTTGGGAAGGAGCATGAGTCACTGATGAGACGGAACAAGATCGCAATTATCGGATCGGGCTTCACCGGGCAGGGAACCGCCCTGTTTGCCGCGGCCCGCGACCTGGGCGACATCGTGCTGGTCGACCTGCCGGCCCGGGAGAACTACGCCAAGGGCGTGGCCCTCGACATCATGGAGGCGATGCCCGTCTACGGCAGCGACACCCACCTCGTGGGCACCGCCGACTACGAGCAGATCCGGGGCGCCGACGTGGTGGTCATCACCGCCGGCGTTCCCCGCAAGCCCGGCATGAGCCGGGAAGACCTGGTCAACACCAACGCGACGATCGTGAAGGACGTGGCCGAGAAGGTGGCCAAGTACGCCCCTGACTCGGTGATCATCGTCCTCACCAACCCCGTCGACTCGATGACCTACGTGGCCCTGAAGGCCTCGGGCTTCCCCAAGAACCGGGTCATCGGCCAGTCCGGCGTGCTGGATACCGCCCGCTATCGCACCTTCCTGGCAGAGGCCATCGGCTGCTCCTTCCAGGACGTGGTGGGCTGCGTGCTGGGCGGCCACGGCGACGACATGGTCCCGCTGGTCCGCTACACCTCCGCCGGCGGCATCCCGGTGGAGAAGCTGCTGCCGAAGGAGACCATCGACGCCATCGTGGAGCGGACCCGCAAGGGCGGCGGCGAGATCGTCAACCTCATGGGCACCTCCGCCGGCTACGCCCCCGGCATGTCCCTGGTGGAGATGATCGAGGCGATCCTGAAGGACCGCAAGCGCATCCTGCCGTCCATCGCCTACCTGGAGGGCGAGTACGGCTACCACGACATGTGCATGGGCGTCATGACGGTCCTCGGCGGCAATGGCCTCGAGCGGGTGATCGAGCTGGATCTCACCCCCGAGGAGAAGGCTGCCCTGGACAAGAGCGCGGCCGGCGTGAAGAAGCTCGTCGAGATGCTGAAGGCGGGCATTCTGGCCCAGTAGCGCCGCCGCAGCAAGGCAGCCAGATCAGACACGGGGGAGGGGGATAAGCGTGTCGCAGCTCAAGACTGCACTGGCCCGGAAGATCGAGGAGCATCGCCCCCGCACGCAGCGGCTCCTCAAAGAGTTCGGCCACGTGGTGATCGACAAGGTGACCATCGAGCAGGCGATCCGCGGTGCGCGGGACGTCCGCTGCCTGGTCACGGACATCTCCTACCTGGACCCGTATGAGGGGATCCGGTTCCGGGGGAAGACCATCCCCGAGACCTTCAACGACCTGCCCAAGCCGCCGGGCGGGGAGTACCCGACCGTGGAGGCGTTCTGGTACTTCCTGCTCACCGGCGAGGTGCCCACGCAGGAGCAGGTGGACGAGGTCATCGCGGAGTGGAAGCAGCGCCGCGTCGTGCCCGACTACGTCTACGACGTGATCCGGGCCTTGCCGAAGGACAGCCACCCGATGGTGATGCTCTCCGCGGGCGTGCTGGCGATGCAGCGGGAATCGGAGTTCGCCAAGTACTACCACTCCGGGAAGTTCAACAAGAACCAGGCCTGGGAGTACATGTACGAAGACGCCAGCAACCTGGTCGCCCGCATCCCGATGATCGCGGCGTTTATCTACCGCTATAAGTACAAGAACGATGTGCATATTGCCCCCGACAAGGACCTGGACATGGGGGCCAACTTCGCCCACATGATGGGCGTGCCGAAACCGTACGACGACGTCTCCCGTATGTACTTCATCCTGCACTCCGACCACGAGTCGGGCAACGTTTCCGCCCACACCGGCCACCTGGTGGCCTCGGCGCTGTCGGACGCCTACTACGCCTACTCGGCGGCGCTGAACGGCCTCGCCGGCCCGCTGCACGGCCTGGCCAACCAGGAGGTCCTTCGCTGGATCATGGACTTCCAGAAGAAGCTGGGCGAGGGCGTAGAGCCCACTCCGGAGCGGGTGCGGGAGGCGCTGTGGGAGACGCTGAACGCCGGCCAGGTCATCCCCGGTTACGGCCACGGCGTGCTGCGCAAGACCGACCCGCGCTACACCGCCCAGCGGGAGTTCTGCCTGAAGCACATGCCGGACGACCCGCTGTTCAAGCTGGTCAGCATGATCTACGAGGTGGCCCCGGGCGTCCTGATGGAGCACGGCAAGGCCAAGAACCCGTGGCCCAACGTGGATGCGCAGTCCGGCGTGATCCAGTGGCACTACGGCGTGCGGGAGTGGGACTTCTACACCGTCCTCTTCGGCGTCGGCCGTGCCCTGGGCGTGATGGCCAACATCGTGTGGGACCGGGCGCTGGGCTACCCCATCGAGCGGCCCAAGTCGGTCACCACCGCCATGCTGGAGGAATGGGCGGCCGCAGGCGGGCGGGAGTAGCGCCTCGTCTGTGCCGCAAGACGGAACACTGTCCCGTGGGTCCGGGGAGCGCCTGGCGGCGGCGCTCCCCGGACTTCGCTTTCTGGGCGTCTGCACCGTTCTCCGCAGGCGCGCGGCGCGGCGCCGCGAAGCGCAGTGCGGAGCGAGCACGCCCCGTCCGCCGAGGAGCCTTCCGCTGCTCACGCGGCCGGGGCGCCGAGCCCCGCTGCCCCGGGGCGCAAGGCGTACACAGCACGAGCCCTCCCCCGCGGCGCATTCCCCCTGGCACCACGGACAGGCCGTGCGAATAGGATTCGGAGAGCGGCCCCCACGGCATCGAACTTTTGCCGTGCGGGGTACGTGTTAGAAAGAGAGACCCGGGTGGGCTGCTCAGCCGGGAGGTGTGGCGATGCCAAGCGTGGTGCGGAGGTGGGTGGGCGCGGTCCTCGTGATCGCCGCGCTGCTGGTCGGCCGGCAGGCGGGGGCCCAGCAAACGGCGTCCGTGCCGTACAGCCAGTTCGTGCGCGACGTCCAGACCCGGCAGGTGGTGAGCGTCCGCATCACGGGGGACGAGCTGGAAGCAGTGTACCGGGACGGCACCCGCGCCGCGGTGACTCTGCCTCCCGGCGACGTACGGTTGCAGTCCCTGCTCCTGCAGTACGGTGTGCAGGTGGAGTACTCGCAGCCGGCGGACCCGACCCTGCTGCGCACCCTGGTTCGGCTGGCACCGCCGCTGCTGGCGCTGGGCGCCATCCTCTGGCTGAGCCGGCGGGAGATGGGCCGGGGCGGCGGGATCCTCTTCGTGGAGCGCAGCCCCGCCCGGCTCTACCACCCCGGTGGCGACGCCGTGACGATGCGGGACGTGGCCGGCCTGGACGAAGTAAAGGCGGAGCTGCAGGAGGTGGTCGACTTCCTGCGGGAGCCGGAGCGCTACGCCGTGCTGGGGGCCCGCATCCCCCGGGGAATCCTGCTCTCGGGACCGCCGGGAACGGGCAAGACGCTCCTGGCCCGGGCGGTGGCGGGGGAGGCGGGCGTCGCCTTCCTCTCCGCCTCCGGTTCCGACTTCGTGGAGCTCTTCGCCGGCACCGGCGCGGCCCGGGTGCGGGCGCTCTTCGAGCGGGCGCGGAAGCTGGCCCCCTGCATCGTCTTCATCGATGAGATCGACGCCCTCGCCCGGCGCCGGGGTGTGATCCCCGGCGGCGGGGCCGAAGAGCGGGAGCAGACGCTCAACCAGCTGCTGGTGGAGATGGACGGCTTCCACACCACCGACGGGGTCATCGTCATGGCGGCCACCAACCGACCGGACGTGCTGGACCCCGCCATCCTCCGCCCCGGGCGCTTCGACCGGCAGCTCACCGTCGATCCGCCCGACCGGAAGGGGCGGGAGGCGATCCTGGCGGTGCACGCCCGGAGCAAACCGCTCAGCCCCTCCGTCGCCCTGGCCGAGCTGGCCCGGCTCACCCCCGGCTTCACGGGGGCGGACCTGGCCAATCTGCTGAACGAGGCGGCGTTGCTGGCCGTGCGGGAGGGACGCCGGGAGATTGGGTGGGAGCAGGTCACCCGGGCCCTGGAGCGGGTGGCATCGGGCGGCCCGACGCGGCGCGTGGGTTACTCCCGGGCCGACCGGCTGCGGGTGGCCTACCACGAGGCCGGCCACGCGTTGGCGGGCATCTGCCTTCGGGGCCCCGGCCAGCTGGTGCGGGTGACGGTGCTGCCCCACGGCCGCTCCTACGGCCACACCCTCTTCCGGGACGCCGAGGAGGAGCGCCACCTGCACACCCGGCAGGATGCCATGGACCGGCTGACCGAACTTCTGGCCGGCCGGGCCGCGGAGGAACTGATCCTCGGCGAGCCCCAGGCCGGCGCAGCCGATGACCTGGAGCGTGCCACCGAACTGGCCCGGCTGATGGTGACCCGCTGGGGCATGCACCCCGACATCGGGCCGCTGCGGGTGGGCCAGGCCGAGCAGGAGCCCGGGGAGGAGAGCCTGCGCGCGGCCGACCGGGCGATGCGGTCGCTGATGGACGAAGCCCTGGCGCGGGCCCGGGGACTGCTGGCCGCCCGCCGGCAGGCGCTGGAGCGCGTGGCGGCGGCGCTCCTGGAGCAGGAGCGGCTGGAGGGCCCGGCCGTGGAGGCGTTGGTGTGAGTAAAGTTTTCGTGGGTAGGCCACAACATTTCTGCTGAAAAAAGCAG
>NZ_JBFNEH010000036.1:0-41691 GCF_040797425.1 Symbiobacterium sp.
CAGCTTTAGCAAAGCCGCCCCTTCAGCCACTTGGGTATCTCTCCACGGCTGCGTGATGCCGCCGCTCGGGCGGCAGCGCAAGTGATACTATACCATGTCCGCGGACGCGACGCAACAGGAATTCCTTGCCCGTATCCCACGCCGGCCCATCGCGGCGGTGCGGCGCTCGCACCGGCCTCCTGCGGAGCCTGAACCGGCGCCAGGACGCGCCTTCGCTCGCCCTGCTTGGGCCAGTGTACACTCAGGGCACTACTTGCGCGTGAACGCGAACGTGAAGTAGCTGGTCGTCTCGATTTGGTCGTCTTGCAAGATGATGCCGGAGTTGGTATGGCCCAGCACCCTCGGGCCGTCGGCCCCGACGGTCGCCATCGCCGTGAGCAGCACGGCGACGGAGCCCGGCGAATCCAGGTGGTCCGGACCCATCCGGAGCAGCCGTTCCAGGTCGCCCGCCATGATCGTCGCCAGTGTCTCCTTGTCCCGGGCCTCGGCCTCGTCCGGGGTGAGGTAATGGGAGAAATCGACGGAGGCCACGAGGATGCGCCCGGGGCCCAGCTCGGCGGCCAGGGCGCCGGAGAGCCGTTCCAGTTCGGGCCGGGTGAGGCCGGGGGGCAGGATCAGCGGCACGACCCGCGCCGCCGGCGCGTGGAACTTGATGTAGGGCATCAGGGTGCCCATGGCGTGCTCCTGCTCGAGCACCTCGTCGTTCACCGCGGCGAGGCCGGCGGCCACCAGGGCGTCCACCGCCTCCCGGTCCACCTCCACCAGCCCGAAATCGGTCTGCCAGGCCCGCCGACCGGTGATGACCGGTCCGCCGGCCGCCTCGTGGTTGGGCCCCACCAGGAAAATCACCTCCGGCGGCTCGGCCTCCAGCCGCAGGAAAAAGCCCGAGAGCAGCTCCGCCGCCAGGTCGTGGTGCGGCACCAGGCCCCCGGCCAGGGGTTCGGCGACACCCGTCGCCGAACTCCTGGCCGCCTCAAGGCCATGGTAGAACAGGTTGGGATTGAAGAAACGGTTGGGCTGGGCCGGCTCCCGCGCCGTCCTGCCGGAGGCGGCGGCCGCGGGGGCCGCATCCGGCGTCACCGCTTCGCCCGCGGCCGGCCGCCCCGACCCCTGCACCGGCGGCTCTCCGGCCCCGGCCAGCCCCAGTGCCAGTGCGAGCGCTGCCGCGGCCGCTGCGGCGGCCGGCCACCATGCCCGCCGCCCTACCATGCGATGCTCACCGCCCCGGGGCTGCTCACGGCGTAGACCAGGCCGCTCTTCTGGTGCATCAGCACGGCCTCCTCCGCCCGGTACTCGCCCCCGGAGACCACCCGTGCGAAGTACCGGATGGGCTTGCCGTTCTTACCGGCCCAGAACGTCACCCGCTGCCCGTCCACCTGCAGGGCCCAGCTGTCATACTGCGACCAGTCGATGCGCTGACCATAGGCCCACCGCCGCTCCAGGTACCGCAGCCCGGAGGGCAGCGTGTCGGTCAGCTCGTAGGCCCCGCCGGGTGCGTCGCCCGGCAGCGAGTAGGTCAGGGTCACCGTGACGATGTCGCCCGGCTTCCAGGTCTCGGGCGCAGGCGAGTAGGTGCGCACCACGCGGCCCCCGTCCATCGCCACGGTCGGCCGCCCGGGCCGGGTGTACGTGACCACCGCGGCCGCGGTTCCCCGCACCGCCGTGACCTCGAAAGACGCCAGCTCCTCCGGCCGCAGCGCCAGGGCCAGCCGCTCGCCGGGCTGCAGCGTCTTCTCGTGCTCCTGCCCGTTCAGCCTGTAGGTAAGGCCCACGGGTTTGCCCTTCAGGTTTTCCAGCCCGCTCCGGGCCGCCAGCAGCTGCTCCAGGTGCAGCACGATCTCCGCGGGCTGGTTGTCCATCAGATAGCTGATCAGCGCCGCGGCCTGCGGTTCGCCCAACCGGGCGGCCAGGATCGCTGCCAGCGCGGTCGCCTGCAGCTGCTCGTCCCGGTCGGCGCCCACGGCAACCCGCACGTCCTGGCCGATCTCCTCGCCGTGCTGCGCCATGAAGGTGCGGTAAACGGGGCGCACCGTCTCCAGGTCGCCCAGCGTCGCGGCGGCCAGCATGGCGCAGAGCCGCTCCCACGGTGTGGCTTCCGGGTCGGCCAGCAGCCGATGGGCGTCGATCAGCACCGGCTCATCCAGCGCGGCCAGGCCGTAGAGCGCCCAGGCCCTCCGGTCGCGCCGCTCGCCCTCGTCGGCCCGCACCTTCCGCAGGTAGCCGGCGAGGGCCGACCGGTCGAACCGCTCCGGTGCGAGGTCGGCCACCAGGGCGGTGAGCTTCAGGTCGCCGTCGCTGTAGGGGAGGAAAGCGACGGAGCCGTCGGCGGTCTGGTAGCGCATGGTCTCCAGCTCGGGCTCAGGCGAGGCGTCCCCCTGCCCGAAGTAATCCTCCAGCAGCTCGGCGGCCACCGTCCGCCCGAGCTTCGCCTCCAGGCGGTTGCCCCAGAGCCAGCGCATCCGCTGCAGGAGGTTCAGGTAGCGGCCCCGCTCCCAGTCCAGGAAGGTCACGTAGGTCAGCCCGTCGTCGGCCCCGGAAAGCTTCGTACCGGGCTCCAGCAGCCGGAAGTCCACGCGGTCCTCGACCAGGTGGGTCTGCCGCACCGCAAAGGTGCGCTCCAGGGCGTCCGTGAGGCTCCCGGACCTGGCCGTGACCCGCAGTGTGTATGTCCCCTCGGCCGGCAGCGGCTCCAGCGGAATCGACACGGGATCGAAGGCCGGTCCGGTGAGGTCGAGCCGCTGGCGATGCCCCGACGGCCCCTCCACCTCCACCTGGTAGCGGACCTGCGCACCCGCCGCCAGGGCGGTACCGTAGGCGCGCACCTGGAACACCGGCCGCTCACCCACCAGGTAGCTCTCGCCCATCACCAGGTCGGCGAAGAAGGGCAGGCTGACCGGGATCTTGATGGCGCCGCTCACAGCCTCCATCGTCCCGGTGAGGACCGCCTGGTAGGTCAGCCGCCAGCTGGTGAGGTTGTCGGGCACGCGGAACGAGACCGTGGCCTTGCCCGCGTCGTCGGTCGTGACGGTGGTGAAGAGCACGGCGTCCTTGAAGTCGCGGCGGATGCTGCCGCCTTCGCCGCCCTTCTCCGCGCCCCCGCTCATCGGCGGCGGCTCGTGGGAGTAGCGGGTGCGCACGATGCCCGTGCTGACCGTGTTGCCATATAGATCGTTAAGGATGTCTACGTACTGCTCCCGCACTGCGTAGAGCGCCTCATCCACCAAGTTCAGGTTGACCAGCGCCCCCGCCGCCGGCCGTCCGGCAGCGTCGCTCACGGCCACCTGCACCTGCACCTCGTCGCCGGGGCGGTACATCGCCCGGTCCGGAGTGACGGTCACCTGCAGGCGCCGCTGCTCCGGGTCGACGCCTACGAAGCGCGTCGCCGTCAGGTAGCTCCGGCCGTCAAAGGCGACGCCGTACAGGGTGAAGTTGGGGAGGTCGGCGGCCTGCAGCGTCGCAGTATAGCTGGGGGAATCCTGCACCGCATACTCCCGGATGCCCCGGCGCGCCGTGAAGAACAGGAACCCGTCGGGCCGGTCATCCAGCCTGACCTCTCCCTTCTGGAACACGTACACCACCGGCTCGCCGACCGGGACCCGATACCGCTGCGACCCGGCGGGGACCAGCTGCGGCCAGCCCCAGTCCGAGTCGAGGCCGTACCACCGCCCGGAGATCCAGGCGCTGCCATACAGCCACAGGCCGCGGGAGTCCCGCACCCGGTAGCGGACCTCGTACTGCTTCTCCGGCTCCATGGGGAACCGGAAGGCGGCACGGCCCTCGCCGTCGGTCTCCGCGCTGCCCTGCAGGATCTCGCGGAAGTCGGCCTCGTACCGGTACCGCTTGCGCACGACCTTCTCGATGAAGTCGTAGTACTCGCCGTCCTCGATGCGTTTCCAATTCTGCTCGATCACGGTGAACTCCACCGGCCGGCCCGCCACCGCGGGTCCCTGCACGTCATTCCCCGTGCCGGCCTCAATCTGGTCGAGCACCACCTGGTTCACCTGCACCGTCACGACGGCCTGGTCGCCGTCCCGGTTCGTCTCAGCCTGGGCCATCACATCCCGCTGGAAGAGCCGGATCCGGCGCTCCTCGTACACCTCGCCCACCTCGGGCTCGCCGCCGGTGACGTACAGGAAGAGCGACTCGTCCCAGCCCCAGCTTTCGGCCGTGTGGGGCGGCGTATAGGAGATGACCGCCTCTCCGGCGGCATCGGTGATCACGCTGGCCCGGTCGTCCTTCGAGTTGATGTGGTAATCCAGCTTCATGTCGGGCACCGGCGTCCCGTCGAAGAAGGTGGCCCGCACCTTAAAGGTCACCCTCTCGCCGCTGAAGAGGGCCTCCCGGTCCGGCGTCACCTCGATCTGGTAGGCGGGCTTGGTGTAGGTGACCACCTCGAACCAGCGGCTGTCGAAGGTCTCCTCGCCGACCCGGACACGCACTGCGTAGGACCCGGGCGTCAGGTTGGGCAGCTCCAGGCTGCCGATGAAGCTGGAGCGCTCCACCGGGAGCGTCGCGCTCGCCAGCACGGTCTGGTCGCCCCAGCCCCGGGTGACCTCCACCCGCACCTCGTCCACCGGCCGGGCCTCCGGTTCGCGGGGATGGACGATGCCCCAGACGTGCACCGTGTCCGCGGGCTTGTAGACGGAGCGGTCGATGTAGAGGTAGTGCCAGTAGAGTTCCGCCAGCGACGCCTCCCCGTCGCCCCAATACCAGTACTCACGCGTGCCGTGCACCACGGCCTCGCTGTGCCCGGACCGGGCAATCCAGAAGGCGATCGGCACCTGTCCGTCCTCGTCCTTCCCGGCCGGGATCTCCACCCGCGCCACGCCATGCCGGTCGGCGGTGGCCGCAGGCGTGCCGTCGGGGAGGAACAGTTCGGCGTTCGCAGCAGGCCGGCCGGTCGCCAGGTCGTTCAGCCACACCAGGCCGCCCGTCGTGCCCTCCGCCAGGTAGTACGAGAGGTCGGTCACCTGGAAGTGGACCTGCCGCACCGCGCGCCCGAGCTGGATCTCGGCCAGGTAGTAACCCGCCGGCAGGGGCTCGGGAAGGGCCAGGTAGCGGTCGTATTCCGCCTCCACCGGCGTGGCGGTGAACGCCGCGACGGAGGCCAGCCCCTCGGTGGGCTCGCGGTGACGGTCGCGGGCCACGCTGCTCCACCCGGGCACCGCGAAGGTGCCGCGCAGGGCCCTGATGTACCCGGCCGCGTCAGAGTACCGGTAGACCGCGACCGTATACTCGTCGCCCTTGCCCTTGTCCCAGATGCGGAAATGCGGGACCGTGCCGGTGCCGAACTCCGCGGACTCATCGAACACGTGAAACGCCGACCACTCCCCCTCCGCCACAGGGTCGGCGGTCTCGAACTGGAAGGTGTACGCGCCCAGCCGCCCCTCCCCCTGCGTGCGGCCGAGCCCTTCCTTCAGGGTGACGGTGTAGATCGTGCCCGGCTGCAGGGTGTCGGCGGGCACGAAGACCGCCGTCTTCTTGTGCCGCTCCCACCGCCCCTCGATCGCGGGGCTGAAGGTGACGTAGCCGGATGGATCGGCGTAGTCATCGTGGGAGAAGGTGAGCTCAATGCCGGTGTTCACGGGTACTCCCGTCCCCCGGTGGGCCGGCAGAGTGCCCAGCAGCCGGAACTCGGTGCGGGTCTGGAAGGACCACTGGTAGTCCCGGTCGACGCCGGCCTCCCGGCTCAGCCGGAAGCGGTAGACCCGGTCGGGCTCCAGCGCGGCGGCGATGGTGAACCGCGTGCCCGCGCTGTCGGCCTGCTCGATGCGCAGCTGTGCGGCGGGCTCCACCGCGAGGGCCGACTGCACCATGGCCAGTGTGAGCGGCCGCCGGCTGGTCAGGATGAGATCGCCTGCGGGGTCGAGTCCCGCCGGGTCGAAGGCCGCCGGGGAAAGCGTCACCTCGGCCGCGTCCTCCTCGGGCGGCTGCGGCGTGGTGGACGGGGCTCTCCCCGGGCGGATCACGGCGACGGCCGTCAGGATCAGCGCGAGAACAACTACCAACACGATTGCGTTCTGTCGGGTGCGCATGGGCCATCACTCCCGCGCAGAACTCGAACTCGCGCGTTGGACGAAAGCGCGGGTGCAGAAGTTTCGCACGCCCATTCCTCCGCCCGCCGGCTCACCCGCCTCCGGACGCGCCGGGGCGGGAGATGCCTTCCGGCACCTCCCGCCCCATCATCCGACATCATTCGCCGCCCAGCACCGCCTCCAGCGCCGCCACGAAGCGGGCGTTCGCCTCCGCCGTCCCCACGGTCACCCGCAGGTGGTGGGGCAGGCCGAAGGAGCCGCAGGGGCGCACCAGAACCCCGCGGCTGAGGAGCCGGTCGAACACCTCGGCGGCGGGCCGCCCGACGTCGAAGAGCACGAAGTTCGCCTCGCTGGGCACGTACGGCAGCCCCAACCGGTCGAAGGCGGCATACAGGTACGCCTTGCCCTCCCGGGTGAGCGCCAGCGTCCGCTCCACGTGCTCGGTATCGCCCAGGGCCGCCAGCCCGGCCGCCACCGCGAGGCCGTTCACGCTGAAGGGGTCGCGGGCCCGGAGCAACGGCGCCAGGACCTCCGGCCGCATGATGCCGTAGCCCAGGCGGAAGCCCGCCATGCCGTAGATCTTGCTGAAGGTCCGTGCGATGACCAGGTTCGGGTAGTCCAGCAGGAGCGAACGGCTGTCGAACGGGGTGCCGTCGAACTCCCGGTAGGCCTCGTCCAGCACCACCAGGGTCGAGGTCGGAATCCGCTCCATCACCGCCCGCAGCGCGTGCTCGGGGAAAACGGTGCCGGTGGGGTTGTTGGGGCGGCACAGGAAGAGCAGCTTGGCGCCATGCGCGGCCGCCGCCTCCGCCATCGCCGGCAGGTCCATGCTCCAGCCCGCCAGCGGCACCGTGACGACCCGGGCGCCCATCAGCTCGCCGACGAAGCGGTAGGCCGAAAACGAGGGCGCGGGCACCACGATGGGGTCTCCCGGCTCCAGGTAAACCTCGGCCAGCAGACGGAACACCTCGTCCGAGCCGTTGCCGACGAGGAACCAGTCCGCCGGCAGATCCCACAGCTGGCCGAGCCGCTCACGGAGCCGGCGGGCAGTTCCCTCCGGGTAGGTGTGCACCTGCATCAGGGCCGCGCGCGCGGCCGCCAGCGCCCGCGGCGACGGGCCAAGGGGGTTCTCGTTCTGGTTCAGCTTCACAAGGTCGGTGAGCCCCAGCTCCCGCTGCACTTCCTCCAGAGGCTTGCCCGGGACGTAGGGCTTCATCGACTGCACGGCCGCGCGCATGACGGGCACCGCCCTCAGTCCTCCTTCTCTTTCTCCCGCCGCTTGCCGCGCCGGCGCGCCAGTTCCTCCGCCACGTCCCGGGGACCAAGTCCGTTGTCCACCAGGGCGATCAGGGTATGGAACCAGACGTCGGCCACCTCGAAGGCCAGGTTCTCCCGGTCGCGGTTCTTCACCGCCAGGACCACCTCGGTGGCCTCCTCGCCGATCTTCTTGCAGTACGCGTCGGCGCCCTTTGTGAAGAGCTTGCTGGTGTAGCTGCCGGGCTCCGGGTGCGCCCGCCGGTCCACCAGGACGGCGGTGAGTTCCCGGAGCACAGTGCCGATGTCGTAGGGCACCGTCTCGTCCGGCTGGATGGGCCAGAACGCGGTGTCCACCAACGCCCGGGGCGAACCGTCCACCCGCCGGGTGAAGCAGGAGTACGTGCCCTCGTGGCAGGCCACCCCCTCCTGCTCCACCAGGAGCAGGAGCGAGTCGCCGTCGCAGTCGGTGCGCACCTCGCGGACCCGCTGGTAGTGGCCGGAGGTCGCGCCCTTCTGCCAGAGCTCCTGCCGGCTGCGGGACCAGTACCAGGCCGTGCCGGTCTCCAGCGTCAGGCGCAGGGCCTCCTCATTCATGTAGGCCTGCATCAGCACCTGGCCGGTCTTCACGTCCTGCACCACGGCCGGAATCAGCCCGTCGGGCCCCCACTTCAGCTTCACCGTCTCCATCATGGTCGCACCAACACCCCTTTCTCCCGGAGGAAGGCCTTCACCCCCTCCACCGTGTGCTCGCCGCTGTGGAAGATCGAGGCGGCCAGGGCCGCGTCGGCCCGGCCCACGGTGAGGACTTCGAGGATGTCCTCCGGGCTCCCTGCCCCGCCGGACGCGATGACGGGCACCGCGACCGCGTCGGCCAGGGCCTGGTGCAGGGCGATGTCGTACCCCTTCCGGGTGCCGTCGGCGTCGATGGAGGTGACCAGCAGCTCGCCGGCGCCGCGCCGGGCCGCCTCGGCCGCCCAGGAGACCGCGTCGATGCCCGTGGGGGTGCGGCCCCCGTGCAGGTAGACCTCCCACCAGCCCTCGGGCCGCCGCTGGCAATCGATGGCCACCACCAGGGTGGACGAGCCGAACTGGTCGGCGATCTCGTCGATGAGGTCGGGCCGGAGTACGGCTGCGGTGTTGACCGAGACCTTGTCGGCCCCGGCCCTGAGATACTCCTTCACGTGTGCGACCGTGCTCACGCCGCCGCCGATGGTGACAGGGATGAACACCTGCTCGGCAGCGCGCCGGAGCACGTCGAGGGTGGCCGACCGCCCCTCGTAGGACGCGTTGATGTCGAGAAGGACGATCTCGTCCGCCCCCTGCCGTTCGTACGCGGCGGCCAGGGCGACCGGGTCGCCGGCGTCCCAGGTGTTCTGGTGGAACTTGACGTTCTTCACCACCCGCCCGTCCTTGATGTCGAGGCAGGGGATGATGCGCTTCGCCGTGGGCATGCTCACGTCGCCTCCTTCGTGCAGTCGCAGGACCGGGTCGCGGGCGCCGTCGTCAGCGGGCCGCCGGGGGCTGCGGCTCCCCGGCAGCCTCCCCGCAGGCCGCCAGCGCCTCTGTCAGGTCGACGGCGCCGGTGTAGAGCGCCCGGCCGAGGATGGCGCCGACCACCCCGGGGATGCGCGTGAGCCGCCGGATGTCGGCCAGCGATGCGATCCCGCCGCTGGCGATCACGTCCAGCCCCGTCTGCCCCATCCGCTCCAGTTCGGCGAAGTTGGGGCCGCTGAGCATGCCGTCGGTGGCGATGTCGGTGTAGATGATGGTCCGCACCCCGGCGGCCTTCACCCGCGCCGCCAGGTCCACCGCCCGGACCGCGGTCACCTCCACCCAGCCCCTGGTGGCCACCAGGCCGTCCCGGGCGTCGATGGAAACGGCAATCCGGTCGGGCCCGAAGCGCTCCACCGCCCGGGCCACGAGGTCGCCCTCCAGGGCCGACGTGCCGATGATGGCCCGGGATACGCCCAGTTCCAGGGCCGCCGCCACCGCCTCGAGGCTGCGCAGCCCGCCGCCCAGCTGCACCCGCACGGCGGGGGCTTCCGGCGGACGGCGGACCGCCTCCACGATGGCGCGCACGGCGCTGCCGTTCTGCGGTCGCCCGTTCACGGCGCCGTCCAGGTCCACCACGTGGATCCAGCGCGCCCCGGCGGCCGCCCAGCGGGCGGCCGCCCGCGCCGGGTCCGGATCGTAGACCGTGGCCTCGTCCATGCGCCCCTGCCGGAGTCGCACCACCTGGCCGCCCTTCAGGTCGATCGCCGGGTAGAGCTCAAATCGCATACCATGCGCCCCCAGTTGGCCAGCATCGCCAGCCCCGCCCGGGAAGACTTCTCCGGGTGGAACTGAATGCCGAGCAGGTGATCGCGGCCCACCACCGACGGGTAGGTGCGGCCGTAGGTCGTGAGGGCCAGGGCCGTGGAGGGCGCCTCCCCCTCCACGGCGTAGGCGTGGTCGAAGTAGGCCCACAGCGGCTCCGGCACCCCGTCGAAGACCGGGTGGTCCTGCCGGACGAGCACCTGGTTCCACCCGATCTGGGGCAGGCGCACCCCGCCTGGCAACCGGGTCACCCGTCCCTCCAGGAGGCCCAGACCCGGCCGGAGGCCGCCCTCCTCGCCGGCCGCGAACAGCAGGTGCATCCCGAGGCAGATGCCCAGGATCGGGCGGCCGGCGGCCGCCGCCTGCTGCAAGGCCCGGTCGAGCCCGCGGCGGGCCAGGTTCTGCATGCCGGCGCCGAAGGCGCCCACGCCGGGCAGCACCACGCCGTCCGCCCCGGCCACTGCGGCGGGGTCGTCGGTGACCTCGGGGTCGTACCCCACCGCCCGCAGGGCGTTCCGCACGCTGGCCAGGTTGCCCATGCCGTAGTCGACGATGACGATGCGGACCATCAGAGCAGGACTCCCTTGGTGGAGGGGATGCCCCGGACCCGCGGGTCCAGCGCCACGGCCTCGCCCAGAGCCCGGGCGAATGCCTTGAAGAGGGCCTCGATCATGTGGTGGGTGTTGCGCCCATAGTGAACTTTCAAATGCAGGGTGATGCCCGCGTTCATGGCCAGGGCCCGGAAGAACTCCGGCACCAGTTCGCTGTCGAAGTCGCCCACCTTCTGTGCGGGGAAGTCTGCGTCGAAGTGCAGGTAGGGCCGGCCGCTCACGTCGACGGCCGCGAAGGCCAGGGTCTCGTCAAACGGCACGAAGGCCGAACCGTAGCGCAGGATGGAGGCGCCGTCGCCCAGCGCCTGGCGCAGGGCCAGCCCCAGGGCGATGCCGGTGTCCTCCACCGTGTGGTGCGCGTCGACCTCCAGGTCGCCGGCCGCCCGGACGGACAGATCGGTCAGCCCGTGGCGGGCGATCTGGTCCAGCATGTGGTCAAAGAAGGGCACCCCGGTCTGGACGTCGGCCCGGCCGGTTCCGTCGAGCCGCCAGGTGACCACGATGTCGGTCTCACGGGTCTTGCGGGCCACTTTCCCGACTCGTTCCGCCATCTCTGCCGCCTCCTCTCCGTGGTGTGGCGACGCCGGCGCTACCCGATCCCCGCGGAGCCCCGCCGCGCCGCCGCTTCCAGACGCACCTGCATGGACCGGGCGTGGGCCTGCAGGTCCTCCGTGAGCGCGAGGCGCACGGCGTGGGGCGCCTGGGCCAGGAAGGCCGCCTCGCTGTAGCACGTCACCGCCGACCGCTTGATGAAGGTCTCCACGTTCACCGGGGAGGCGTACCGCGCCGTGCCCTCGGTGGGGATCACGTTGGAGGGGCCCGCGATGTAGTCGCCGATGGGCTCGGGGGTCCACGGGCCCAGGAAGATGGAGCCGGCGTGGCGCACCAGCGGCAGGAAAGACCAGGGGTCGGCCACGTTCACCTCCAGGTGCTCCGGTGCGACGGCGTTGACGATCGCGGCCGCCGCCGGCAGCGACGCCACCGTCAGCGCCGCACCCAGCTCCGCCACCGACCGGCGGATGGTCTCCGCCCGGGGCAGGGCGGCGGCCTGCCGCTCCATCGCCGCACCCACAGCCTCCACCCGCCCGACCCCGGCCGTGGTGACCAGGATGACCATGCCGTTCGGATGCTCGGCCTGGGAGAGCAGGTCGGCGGCCAGCCACTCGGGGTCGGCCGTGCCGTCATCCACGGCCAGCACCTCCGTCGGTCCGGCCAGCATGTCGATGCCCACCGGGCCAAAGACCAGCTTCTTGGCCAGGGTCACGTAGTAGTTGCCGGGTCCGGCGATCGTGTCCACGCGGGGGATGGTCGCCGTGCCGTAAGCCATCGCCCCGATCGCCTGAGCGCCGCCCACCTTGTAGACGTCTTTCACCCCGCAGGCCCGGGCGGCCACCAGCATGTGCGGGTCGATCCGCCCTGCGCGGTCCGGCGGGGTGCAGACGATGACCTCGCGCACACCCGCCACCACGGCGGGAATCACGGTCATCAGCAGGCAGGAGAAGAGCGGGGCCGACCCGCCGGGCACGTAAATGCCGGCCCGGTCCACGGCGCTCACTTGCTGCCCCATGATCGTCCCATCGGGGCGGGTCATGAACCAGGAGTGCGGCACCTGGGGCCGGTGGAACGCGGTGATGTTGTCGACGGCCACCTGGAGGGCGGCGCGGAACTCCGCCGACACCTGCGCCGCGGCCGCCGCATACTCGGCCTCGGCCACCCTGAGGCCGCAGCCCCGCAGGTCGGCCCCGTCGAACCGGAGGGTCAGGTCGTAGAGCGCCTCGTCGCCTTCCCGACACACACGATCCAGGATTGCCCGCACCTGCGCCTCCACCTCGGGGTAGAACCGGGTCCGGCGCTCGTTCAGAAACTCCAGGAATGCCTGCGGGTCCCACACTCTCAACATGGCGTGCTCTCCTCCTCAGCCCACTGCGACCGCAGGCGGGGCTACATAGAATGGAGGGAATCCCCCAGTAAGGAGGGCGATTCCCATCAACCGACCCACGGAATTCGCACTGCCGCCTGCTCCATCCGCGGCCCCGCCCATCACCGGCGAGCAGGCGCTTTACCTACTCGGCCTGCTGGGACACCTGGCGCAGAAGGCGCACCGCGACCCCGGCGGACTCTCCGGCCCCGGCGGGTCCGCCCGGCCGGGCCAGCAGGCCGAGACCGGCAACCCGGGGGCCGCACGGGCCGCGAGCCGCACCGGCCCCCAGCGAGCGGAGGGCATGGCCCCCGTGCCGCTGGTGGCGGGCGTGCCGGTGCCCGTGCTGCCGGCGGGCGTGGCGGACCGCAACTACTGGTTCCCGGACAGGTCCCGCTGCCCGATCCGTCCCCGGATGCCCTGGATGATCGGCCCGATCCGCTCGGCCTTCAGCCTGTAGGCCGCCCGGTTGGCGATGAGCCGCATGGAGGAGGTCCAGAGCTCCTCCACCACCACCAGGTTGTTCTCCCGCAGGGTGCGGCCGGTCTCGACGATGTCCACGATCAGATCCGCCAGCCCCACCTTCGGGGCGACCTCGATGGACCCGTGCAGGAAGACGGTCTCTACCTGGATGCCCTTGCTGTTGAAGTAGGCCTCCGTCAGGCGGGGGTACTTGGTGGCCACCCGCTGCGGCGAGCGCCCGCTCAGCAGGGAGGCGGCGTCCACGCCGGCCGGGGCCGCCAGCACGAAGCGGCACTTGCTGTAGCCCAGGTCGAGCAGTTCATAGACCTGCGGCTCGGCCTCCATCAGGACGTTCTTGCCGACGATGCCCAGGTCGGCGGCCCCGTATTCCACGTAAGTGGGCACGTCGGAGTCCCGGGCGACGATGAAGCGGGTGCCCTGCTCCGGACACTCGATGAGGAGGCTCCGTCCCTCCTCCTCCGTCAGTTCCGGGCCGGCCAGGCCGACGTCCCGCAGGAACCGCACCGTGGCGGCGTAGGGACGGCCCTTGGGCAGGGCGATGGTGAGCGGTGACATGGCTTCGTAGCTCCCTTCAGTGAATCGAGGGCACCTCGGGCGTGAGCACCCGGGCGGCGCCGCGGGCCCGTGCATAGGCGGCCAGTTCCTCGCCCGAGCGCCCCAGCAGGTCCACCTCCACGGTGAGCCCCTGGGCCCTGAGGCGCGCCGCCCAGGCCATGGCCTCGGCCTCCCGGCCGGGCGGACAGGCGATGAGCGCATCCAGCCCCTCCCCGGCGGCTGCACACCCGTTCCGCTCCTGCGCCATCAGCAGCCGGTCCACCGCCAGGGCGAAACCAGTGGCGGCCAGCGGCGCGCCGAACTCCAGAAGGAGGTTGTCGTAGCGCCCGCCGCCCATCACGGGGGCGCCGATGCCGGGCAGGTAGCCCTCGAAAACGACGCCGGTGTAGTAATCCAGTGAGCGCACCAGCCCCGGGTCGAGGCTCACCTGCTCGGAAACGCCCAGGGCCTCCAACAGGCGCAGCACCTGCCCCACGTGTTCCAGGGCCTCGGCCACCTGCCCGCCGACCCCTCCGAACCGCTCCTGCGCCTCGGCGAAGCCGCCGTGAAAGTGCGCCAGGCCCAGCAGCAGGTCCGCCCGCTCGCCGGAGAGGCCCGCCCGGATGACCCCGTGCTCGAAGGCCACCAGGTCCCGGGCGACCATCGCCTCCTTCAGCTCAGCCTCTGCCTCCGGCGACACGCCGGCGAACTGGAAGAGCCCCTCCACGATGCCCACGTGGCCCAGGCCAATCCGGAAGCCCTCGAGCCCTGCGGCCTTCACCGCGGCGCAGGCGAGGGCGATCACCTCGGCGTCGGCCACCTCGCCGGGAGCGCCCACCAGTTCGACCCCGGCCTGCCAGATCTCGCTGGCGGCACCCGCGCGCAGGTCGCGATGGCGGAAGACCGGGGCGAAGTACGAGAGCCGCAGCGGGAGCGGCTCCCCCGCCAGGCGAGTGGCCACCAGCCGGGCGATGGGCGTGGTCATGTCGGGCCTGAGGGCCAGGGTGCGCCCCTTGCGATCGAAGAACTGGTAGAGATCCTCCGTCCGCGCCCACTTCCCCGCCCCGGCGGCCAACGCCTCCAGGTACTCGAACACCGGGGTGGCCACCTCCCGGTAACCCCAGGCGCGAAACACGCCGTCGAGCTGTGCGGAGAGGCGGCGCATCCGGGCGGCCTCCCCGGGCAGCCGGTCGCGGACCCCTTCGGGCACCTGGGTGCGGAAGACAGGCGCGCTCACGTGGATCCCTCCGTCCTTTAGCGAGCTAATGTAGTAATGTGATAAAATGAAACTACCATAACTCCCCCTCCCGGTCAAGAGGACGCGTAAAGGCCCGACCGATTTCCGGTCGGGCTGAAGGGAACCGTCTCAGAAACCACCTGGGCGGGCCTGGGCCTCGTTGACGGTGAGGGGCCGGCCGCCGTACTCCTGGTTGTGGAGTTCAGCGATGGCCCTGCGGCCGGCCTCCTCGTCGGCCATATCGACGAAGCCGAAACCGCGGGAACGGCCGGTCTCCCGGTCGGTGATGATGCGGGCATTCTCGACCTGGCCGTAGGGCTCGAAGAGGGCCCGCAGGTCCTCCGGTGTTGTGCTCCAGGGCAAGTTGCCTACGTAGATGCTGAATGGCACGACTCGTTGCCTCCTCTTGTTGGGGCGCCGATCCGTTCGGATAGTCAGAGCCCTGTTACCGAGTTAGCCACATTGTGCGCGTCTCGACCGGGTTCACTCCGGCGAAATCCTGGCGCGGGTCTGCCCGCAATCTCCCTCGGGGCTCACTCGGCTTGCAGTCTTACCACCGCGCCGCCGAGCGGAATGTGCCACTCCACGCCGGGCTCCGTCATGGGCGTGACGACCAGAATCGTCCGTTCGCCGAAAGAGTAAATTCCAGCGAGCATGCCCCTGTACGTCTCGCCGCCGGAATGCACTTCGATTTCGCGGCCGACGCACTTGTCTATGGGGGTGTAGGCGGTAAACACTGTAATCATCTCCTCTCGAGAGTTATCAGAATTGAGCGGTTGGAGGTGAGGGAAGGCAGTGGTTGGTAAGCGGCGGTGAGCCGCGCGTGTCGAATGCCGGTCGCAGCCTGCAGAACAGGGTACTCCCGGGCTACAGGCATTGGCGATAGAGCGGCGTTTCCGTGGGACCCCAGGGACTCGGCCTTCGCCCAGGTGGGCGGGCTGCTGCTGATGACGCTGGGCATGGGCTTTCCGTTCGCGCTGGGGGGCGCGGTGTTCCTGGCCGTTGCGAGGGAGATGTTCGTGAGGAGGATCAAGGCGGCCTGGCGACAGTGGTCGGTGCGTACGGGGGCGCGGCGCCGGGCCGCGCTCGGGGGGCTGACCTGAGGCCAACGGCGGGGCATGATATAATACTAAAATCTCATACTCGATACAGGAAAGGGTGGACGGCATGCCCCATCACGGCCCGGCGCTGGGCAGCCTCGTCCTGGTCGCGGTTCTGGCCTTTCTGGTTCCGCTCCTGCTCAACCGGCTGAAGCGGGTGCGCATCCCCATCGCAGCCGGCGAAATCCTGGCCGGCATGCTGGTCGGCCGGAGCGGCCTCGGCCTGGTCCAGGGCGACGAGCTGCTCTCCATCTTCAACTTCCTGGGAATCGGCGCCCTGATGTTCCTCGCCGGGATGGAGGTCGACCTGGCCGCGCTCGCCGGCGGAGGTGCCCGCCCGAAGGGGCGCCCGGAGTGGCTGGCGCGCCTGCACCACCCGCTGGCCCTGGGAATGGTGCTGTTTCTGCTCACCATTTACGGCGCCCGGTGGTTCGCCGGGCTGCTCCAGCAGCGCGGACTGGTAGAGGAGCCGCTCTTCCTCACGCTGATCATCACCACGTGCGGCCTGTCGATCATCCTGCCGGTGCTCAAGGACCGACAATTGCTCGGGGATCCTTTCGGCCAGGTGCTCTTCTCCACCGCAGTGATCGCCGACTTCCTGCCGATGCTGGGCCTTTCGGTGCTCGCAGCGGTGAGGGTGAGCGGCTCGGCGGTGGAAGCGCTCTGGATCCTGGTCCTGGTGGTCTTCGGCGCCGCGGTGTACCTGGTCGCCCGCTGGCTCAGCCGGTTCAACCTCCTGGAGGGTCTCAGCGGGGGCACGGCGCAGATCGGTGTGCGGGCGGCCTGGGCCCTCATGCTGGTGTTCCTTGCCCTGGCGCAGACCGTGGGCGTCGAGGCCATCCTCGGCTCGTTCCTGGCCGGGCTCCTGCTCTCGATGCTGGCCGGCCCCCAGCGGGACGAGATCACCCACAAGCTGGACGCACTGGGCTTTGGCTTCCTCATCCCCGTCTTCTTCGTGATGGTGGGCGTCGAGTTTGATCTGCACGCCCTGCTCGCCGACCCCGCCGCCCTCGCACTGGTGCCGCTCCTCCTGGGCGGCACGCTGGTGGTCAAGGCGCTGCCCGGCCTCCTGCTGGCCATCTGGCACCCGCCGCGCCGCACCCTTGCCGGCATGGTCCTGCTGACGACACAGATGTCGGTGACCATCGCCGCCTCGGCCGTGGCCCACACCGTAGGGGCCTACGGTGCTTCAACCCACGCCGCCGTCGTGCTGGTGGCCATCACCACGGCCATCCTCGGCCCCCTCCTGTTCAACCGCATCCTCGGCGATGCCGATGCGACCCCCGAACGCCGGTCGGTAGTTCTGGCCGGCATGAACCGGCTGTCGCTGCACGTAGGCCGCCGGCTCCTGGCGCAGGGGATTCCGGTATGTGCGGTGGATGAGCACCCCGACCGTGCGCAGGAGTTCGCCGCGGCCGGCATTCAGGCGGTGCTGGCCGATCCCGCCTCCGCGGCGGGGCTGCGGCAGGCGGGAGCGGAGCGAGCCCGCGCCCTGCTCGCGCTCACGGGCAACGAGCGCTCCAACCTGGCCGCCGCGCGGCTGGGACGCCGGGAATTCGGCATTCCCCGCGCCATCCTCTTCGCCACGAGCCCGTCGGGGCTGGCCGAGGCCCGGCAGGAGGGGCTGGAGGCCGTGAACCCCGACCTCGCCCCCGCCCTCCTCGTGGAGAGCCTGCTCGCGAGCCCCGCCGCGACCGAACTGTTCACCGGTGCGGACCAGGACGTGCAGATTCAGGACTTCCTCCTCGCCGGGGGCCCGCTCGTGGGCACCGCCCTGCGGGATGCGCCTCTTCCGGCCGGCGTGCTGGTGGTCGCGGTGCGGCGCGGCCCGGCGAAGATCGTGCCCCACGGCGACACCGTCCTGCAGCAGGGCGACCTGCTGACCGTGGTCGGGCCTCCGGAGGCATGGGAGGAGATGCGGCGGCTCACGGGGTGAGGCGCCCTTTCCCCCTGTCTAACTGTGCTGTTTTATTCAGGTAAAGTCGGGTTGTTCTGACAGTTCGCTGCTCCCTATACTGGACTTAGAGCCCAACCGAGCCTGACAGGGGGTCTGATCCATGCAGCGACCGATGGCAGAGCCGTACAAGATCAAAGCCGTGGAGCCCATCCGCATGACGACCCGGGAGGAACGGGAGCGCGCCATCCAGGAGGCTGGGTACAACACCTTCCTGCTCAAGAGCGAGGACGTCTACATCGACCTGCTGACCGACTCCGGCACCAACGCGATGTCCGACCGGCAGTGGAGCGTGCTGATGATGGGCGACGAGGCCTACGCCGGCGCCCGCTCGTTCTACCGCCTGGAAGAGGCGGTGCGGGAGGTGTACGGCTTCAAGTACGTGGTTCCCACCCATCAGGGGCGCGGGGCGGAACACCTCATCTCCCGCATCCTCATCCGGCCCGGCCACTACATCCCCGGCAACATGTACTTCACCACCACCCGCACCCACCAGGAGCTGCAGGGCGGCACGTTCGTCGACGTCATCATCGACGAGGCCCACGACCCGCAGGCGGAACACCCCTTCAAGGGCAATGTGGACATCGCCAAGTTCGAGGCGCTGATCGACCGGGTGGGCGCCGAGAACATCCCCTACATCAACGTAGCCCTTACCGTGAACATGGCCGGCGGCCAGCCCGTCTCCATGGCCAATCTGCGCGCGGTGCGGTCCGTCTGCGACCGGCACGGCATCCGCATGTGGTGCGACGCGACCCGAGCGGTGGAGAACGCCTACTTCATCAAGGAGCGGGAAGAGGGGTACCGGGACAAGCCGGTGCGGGCGATCCTGCGGGAGATGATGTCCTACTTCGACGGCTGCACCATGTCGGCGAAGAAGGACTGCCTGGTGAACATCGGCGGCTTCCTGGCCATGAACGACGAGTGGATCCTCCAGAAGGCCCGGGAGCAGGTGGTGATCTTTGAGGGCATGCCCACCTACGGCGGCATGTCCGGCCGGGACATGGAGGCCGTTGCGCAGGGGATCTACGAAATGGTGGACGACGATTACATCGCCCACCGCATCTACCAGGTGCGCTACCTGGGCGAGCAGCTGCTGGAGGCGGGCATTCCGATCGTGCGCCCCATCGGCGGCCACGCGGTGATGCTGGACGCCCGCGCCTTCCTGCCCCACGTCCCGCAGGAGCAGTTCCCCGCCCAGGCCCTGGCGGCGGCGCTGTATGTGGACTCCGGCGTGCGCGCCATGGAGCGCGGCGCCGTCTCGGCGGGGCGCGACCCCAGGACAGGCGAGAACATCTACCCGAAGTTGGAGCTGGTGCGGCTGACGATCCCGCGTCGGGTCTACACCGACCGGCATATGGACGTGGTGGCCTACTCGGTGAAACACCTGTGGGAGCACCGGGATACCATCCGGGGTCTCCGCATGGTCTACGAGCCGCCCACGCTCCGGTTTTTCACCGCCCGCTTCGAGCCGATCGTCTGAAGGCCTGGGTCGGCCACCCTTTGTGGTCATCCCGGCCAGCCGGCAAGGCAGCCCGCGCAGGGCTGCCCTGCCGTTTGTCATGACACCGTCAGTGCGGAAGGGCCCAGCCGCCCGCGGCGTCACCCCATGAGGCGCGGCCACATACGCTGAACCTGAACTCTTGTGCGCGAAAGGAGAGGAAGGAACTTGCAGCAGCCCGTTACCCAGCCGATTCCGGCGGGCTGGCCCGGCGTGGCCACGTACGCCTACCAGGCCCCGCTGCAGGCCCCGCCGCAGGCCGCTCCGGTAGCCCCCGCTCCCTTCCCGACGAGCCCGAACGGGGCGCAGCCGCCGATGCTCGCACAGCAACTCGTGCACGTGGCCAGGTCGCTGGAACAGCTCTTCCCCGGTTATCAGGCGCTGGTCTCGCTGCTCCTGGAGGCGACCGCCACACGGCCCTCGCCGAGGCTGCAGGAGGCGGTGCGCAGCGCTGAGGAGGCCCTCTATTACCACGGGGCCACGCTGGGAGCCATCCGGCGGATCCTGTGCGGTGAGGCATCTGCGAACGTACTTATGAACCTGGCCACGGCCTTCCACCACCTGAGCCGCGCCCAGCCGCGGGTACGCGCGGCGGCCGATCAGGTGCTCGCCCTCGTCCCTTCCGCCCAGCACGGCCTGATGGGCAGCCTCGTCCAGTCCGCGGCCGCTGCGGACGGCGTCCTGGCGCAGGCGGGAACGGCCATCCAGGCGCTGGTCGGCCAGCAGGCGTGGGAATCGGCCAGGACGGCCTGAACGCCGGCCGTGTGCGGGCCCAGGCGGGGTTGGCCATCCCTTCAGTACATCAAAAGCGGCACAGGGGGCTTGTCCCTGTGCCGCTGCGCGTCGGTCCTTACTGGCCGCGCTGCTTGAGCCGTTCCAATACGAGCCGGTACCCATCGGCCCCGTAGTTGAGGCACTTCTTCACCCGGCTGATGGTGGCCGTGCTAGCACCCGTGGCCGCAACGATGTCCTCGTAGGTCATGCCCGCATCCAGCATCTTGGCCACCTCGAGCCGCTGTGCGAGAGCCTTGATCTCCCCGATGGTCGCTATGTCCTCAAAAAAGCGGTAGTACTCGTCGACGGTCTTCAAGGTCAGCATCGCCTCGAAGAGCTTATCGGTCAGTTCATCGCGGAGTTTCTCGTTGACCGGCATGCACGGGATCCCTCCCAGCACAGCGCATATCCATCCGAGAGTATATTCGCTTTCGCGAACGAAAACCCCTTTCGTGCCGGACAAGCCCACACGCAGAAATGCCACGTTATTCCTCCACGACGGTCCGGCCCGCCGTTGCAGCGGGCCCCAGGCCGCAGAACGCCCGCCCGCACCTCTTTGGTGCGCAGGGACAACAGAATCGGGTCCTCCCCCCGGGAACGGGGGAGGACCCTTGCCGTCACGCCGCCACCGCGAGCAGTCCGGCCACCGCCACCAGAACCATGCCCACGACGGAACAGACCTGGAACAGGAGGAAGAACGCGGTGGACAGGTGTTCGTGGCGCCTGAGGGCCATCGACAGCGGGGCCATCAGCAGGATACCCAGTGCCAGGTCGATCAGTCCCAGTCCCAGAACCGACTTCACGGCGGACCCCTCCAGCGGTTGGACTTTTTCGTCGCTTTTGTTATTTATGTGCCGCCGCTGCCGTTCCCTGCATGAGTCGGTCGATTCCGCGAACGACTGCCGCCTGCCCCCGGCGTGTCGCGCAGCGGCCGGGGGCAACTGCCCCCGGCCGGTGGCGAGACTCTCATGAGTACGTTACTCCAGTTCGAACGTGACCGAGACCGCGGCCGAAAACATCGTGGTGCCGCTATACACCGGCACGGCTGCGGCCGCAGCCCCGCCGTCCATCCTCATGCCCTCGGCTTCCGCCTTGGCCCGAACCAGAGAAACACCCTGGTCCTGCACGGAGACCGACTGCACCCGGGCCACCTTCGCACCCAACTCACCCGCGACCAGGTTGGCCTTGGCCCTGGCGTCGTCCACCGCGAGCTTCAGGGCTTCTTCCAGCAGCTTGTCGGAGTTCTTCACCGAGAAGCTGACGCCGTTCAGCTCGTTGGCACCGGCCTCCACAGCCGCCTGGATCAGGTTGGCCACCTTGTCCAGTTCCTGCGTGGTGATGGTGAGGGTGTTGGTGGCGCGGTAGCCGACCAGCTGCCGGCCCTTTTCCTGGGACCAGTCGTACTCGGCGCTCAGGTTGAAGATGCTGGTCTGGATCTGATCTTCCTTAATCCCCATGGCCTGCACGGCCTCGGCGATCTTGGTGATGCTCGCCTGCAGCGCGTTGTAGGCCTCGATCGGCGTCGACCGGAGCTCGCTCACGCCCAGCGAGATCACCGCGGTGTCGGGCTTCGCGTCCAGCTGGCCGCGCCCGGTCACGGTGAGGGTCCGCGCCGTGTCCTGGGTCTCCGCGGCCTTAGCCGGGTGAACGGGCGGGGCGAAGAAGGCGAGGCTGGCGACCAGGAGCCCGGCCAGAAGAGCAGCAACGAATCCGCGTTTCATTCCTCGTTCCCTCCTGTGGGAGAATCTCGTCCGTTAGACGGGGGCACGCCCGGAGTCCGGTGCAGAAATAACTATCCCTTACCAGAAATCCCGGGTCGCGCAGGAGCCGTCTTGCGCGGCAGCGTATCCATTCGGTGGCGGAAAGGAGGTATGACTCGGTATGTCAACGCAAATCCGCCGACGCACGGTTCAAACCCCGCGGCTGAAGGTTCACATCCGCGAGGCGGGCTCCGGTCCGGTTCCGATCGTGCTCCTGCACGGCAACTGCAGCTCCTCGGTGTTCTACGAAGACCTGATGCTGGCCCTTGGCGACGAGTACCACACCATCGCCCCTGACCTGCGCGGCTACGGCGATACCGAACCGCTGCCGGTCGATGCGACCCGCGGCTGCGGTGACTGGGCAGATGACCTGGCCGCCCTGGTGGACACCCTCGGACTCGACCGCTTCCACCTCGCCGGCTGGTCCATGGGCGGCGGCGGGGCATCAACAACGCCATGGCGCCCAAGTACCACAACCTGGCCGGCTTCGCCGACGTCACGCCCAAGCCGCCCGTGCTCTGGATTCGCGGTGACAGCGACCCGATCGTCAGCGACACTTCGATGTTCGACCTCGCCTACCTCGGACAGCTCGGGGCCGTGCCGGGATGGCCGGGCGCCGAGGCCTGTCCGCCGCAGCCGATGATCGCGCAGACCCGCTTGGTGCTGGACCGGTATCGCGCCGCCGGCGGGTTTTACGAAGAGGTGGTCGTGGCCAACGCCGGCCACTCGCCGTTCATTGAACAGCAGGAGACGTTCCTGAACCACTTCCGCCGCCACCTGAACCGGGCGGGCCATCACCCTTCGACGCAAGGCTGAGCCACTCCGTGCTCGGCCGGCCCACCAGGTAGCCCTGCGCGTAGTCCACGCCGAACTCCCGCAACAGCTTCAATGTTTCCTCGCTGTCGACGAACTCGGCGATGGTCTTCTGCCCCTGCGACCGGGCCATGGCCACCATCGCCCGCACCAGGTGCTGGTCGGCCGACTCGGTGGGGAGGTTGCGGATGAAGGCGCCGTCGATCTTGAGGTAGTCCACCGGCAGGTGCTTGAGCAGGTGGAGGGTGGAGAAGCCGGAGCCGACGTCGTCCAGGGCGAAGCGGCAGCCCAGTGAGCGCATGGCGGTGATGAACCGGCGCGCCTGCTCCAGGTCGCCGATGGCCGCGGTCTCGGTGATCTCCAGGACCAGGCGCGACGGGTCTACCCGCCGCTGCTCCAGTTCTTCCTTGATCATGCGGGCGAGGCCCGGGTCGGACATGGTCTTGCCGGAGAGGTTCACCTCGAACGCCTCGACCTCGCTCTCCCCATGTTCGGCCATCAGCCGGATGGCCTCCCGCAGCACCCACCGGTCGATCTCCTGAATCAGTCCGAAGCGCTCTGCCCCCGCGAGGAACTCGCCGGGGGCAATCAATTCGCCGTTCTCTCCCACCAGCCGGAGCAGCAGTTCGAGGCGCGACACCTTCCCCGTGGTCAGGTCGAGAATCGGCTGGGCGTGCAGCACGAAGCGGTTCTGCCGCAGCGCCTCCCGGAGGCGCTGGTCCCACGAGAGCTTCGTGGCCAGTTCGTCGCGCCAGTCGTCGTTCTCCTCGAAGACCACGACCGTGTTCCGCCCCGACTCCTTCGCCTTGTACATGGCCATGTCGGCCTGGGCCAGTAGCCGCTCCGCCGACAGGCCGTTCTCCGGGAAGAAGGTGATGCCGATCGAGCCGGTCACCGTGATGCGCCGGCCCTTGACGGTGATCGGCTCCTGCTGGAGCCCCTTCAGGACCGCCTCGGCCACCGTGACCGCCTCGCGCCCGGTGTACGGCATGAGGATGGCAAACTCGTCGCCCCCGTGCCGGGAGGCAATATCGGTGGGGCGCAGGTGCCGCTGGATGATCTCCGCCGCCCGCACCAGCACCTGGTCGCCCGCCGGGTGACCGAGCGTGTCGTTGACGAACTTGAACAGGTCCAGGTCCAGGAACAGCAGCGCGCCCCGCACGCGGTGCTTGCGGGCCAGGTCCAGGTGGCGCTCCAGCTCCGCCTGGAAGGCCCGGCGGTTGTACAGGCCGGTGAGCGAGTCACGGCTGGCCATCTGCCGGAGCCGCGCCTCTGCCTCCTTGCGGTCGGTCACGTCCTGGAACTGGGTGATGAAGTAGAACCCCTCGTTCCCCTGATCGATGCGGCTGCAAGTCTGCTCGACCCAGACTATGCGGCCGCTTTTGTGGTAAAAGCGCCGCTCGCGGCGGCAGATGCCGCGCCGGCCGTCCACGAAGGCGCTCCTGGCCAGCGGGCAGTTGTCGCCGACGCGGTCCTCGGGATGGACAAAATCGTCAACGGGCCTCCCCACCAGCTCGTCCTCGGCGTAACCCAGCATCGCGCACAGGGCCCCGTTCACCTGCAGCCAGCGCCGGTCGGAGGTCAGCAGGGCCACGCCGATGGGGGCGGCGTGGAAGGCGCCGCGGAAGCGCTCCTCGCTCTCGCGCAGGAACCGCTCGGTGCGCTCCTTCTCCCGCTGCCACTGGCGCTCCCGGCGCAGGAGCCACGGGGCCGTCAGCAGCGCCAGCGTCACACCGCCATAGAAGAAGGCGCCGAGCCACCAACCCGCGAGGAGGGACAGCGCGGTGAGCAGCGTCGGCGCCATGAGCGCACCTACGTAAAGCACAACCCGCCGCGGCCCGTCTGACCGCAGGCGGGCAATCGTCAGCAGCGCGACGCTTCCGGCCACATACAGCGCGGCCATCGCGGCGCTCAGCGCCTGACCTCGATGCACATAGGGGGTCAGGAACTGGTGCGGAAGTATACCAATCATCAGACCCTGGAGAAAAAGTACTCCAGCGGCGCCATACGTCAGCAGATCAGTTCGCAAATGGATCATGCTATCCCTCATGTTCCCTTCCGGAGCCCGTACAAAGAATGTACCCAAGTTAACTTTACACAAAGACACGTTCCGGGAACAGAGGGAGTTGAGGTTCGGCGCAGGAAATCGGCGCTCGGCGCAACGCCGGAGGGCACAGACCGTCGGGAAGCGGCGCTCCGCCGGGGCCCGGCGGCAGAGCCGGCGTCAAAGCGCCCTGCGGCCGATGTCCCGCCGGAAAACCCGGCCCTCGAACCGGACCCGCTCGACCCCCGCATAGGCCAGGTCCAGTGCCGCGGCGAGGGTGGGGCCGGTGGCCATCACCCCCAGCACGCGCCCACCGGCGGTGACCAGCACGCCCTCGTCGTTGAACGCGGTACCGGCGTGGAAGAGGGTGGCGCCCGTCTCCTCGGCCTCCACCAGCCCGCCGATGGGGAGGCCTTTCTGGTACGCGCCGGGGTAGCCGGCCGAGGCCAGCACGACGACGGCGGCAGACTCCGGCCGGAAGCGGAGCTCCACCTCGTGCAGCCGCCCGTCCAGGCAGGCGCCGATGACCTCCAACAGGTCGTTCTCCAGCAGGGGGAGCACCACCTGGGTCTCGGGATCGCCGAAGCGGGCGTTGAACTCCACCACCTTCGGCCCCTGCGCCGTCAGCATCAGGCCGGCGAAGAGGCAGCCGACAAAGGGCGTCCCGCGCCGGGCCAGTTCGGCGATGGTCGGCTCGAGGATTGTGCGCTGCACCGCATCCGCCACCGCCGGCGTGTAGAAGGGCACCGGGGCGTAGGCGCCCATCCCGCCGGTGTTGGGGCCGGTGTCACCCTCGCCCACCCGCTTGTGGTCCTGGGCGGCCACCATCTGCTTCACGGTGCGCCCGTCGCTGAAGGCGAGGACGGAGACCTCCTCCCCCTCCAGCACCTCCTCGATCACCACCCGCCGGCCCGCCCCGGCAAAGGCGCCCTCCACCATGGCGGCGCGCAGCGCCTGCCGGGCTTCCTCCACGCCGGCGCACACCCGCACGCCCTTGCCCGCGGCCAGCCCATCGGCCTTGACCACGAGGGGGCCCGGGTGCGCCTCCACGTAGGCCAGAGCGGCGTCGTAGTCGCTGAAGACGGCGTAGCTGGCGGTCGGCACCCCGGCGGCCGCCATCACTTCCTTGGCGAAGGCCTTGGAGGCCTCGATGCGCGCCGCAGCGGCGGTGGGGCCGAAGGCACGGATGCCCGCCTCCGCCAGCGCGTCCACCAGGCCGGTCGCCAGCGGCTCCTCGGGCCCGACGATCACCAGGTCGATGCCGAGCCGGCGGGCCAGTTCCACCTGTCCCGCCACGTCGGTAGCCTTCACCTCAGGGTGGCACCAGGCAAACCGGCCGATCCCGGGGTTGCCCGGCGCCACGTGCAGCTCGTCGATGTGCCGGCTCTGAATCGCCTTCCAGGCGAGGGCGTGCTCCCGCCCGCCCCCGCCGACGATGAGCACCTTCATCCTGTGCGGTCCTCCCCCTCTTCCCCGGATCTCCACTGCCCCCGAATGCACCGCCCGCCCGGGGACCTCGTGCGTGAGCGTCAGTGCCTGAAGTGGCGTACCCCCGTGAACACCATGGCGATCCCGAGTTCGTTGGCCCGGGTGATCGACTCCTCGTCCCGGATCGACCCGCCGGGCTGGGCGATGGCCGCGATGCCCGCCTCGCCGGCCGCCTCCACCACGTCCGGGAACGGGAAGAAGGCGTCGGAGGCTAGCACGGCACCCCTCGCCGCGTCGCCGGCCTGCCGGAGGGCGAACCGGGCGGCGTCGATGCGGTTCATCTGGCCGGCCCCCACGCCCAGCGTCTGGCCGCCCTTCGCCACGACGATGGCGTTGGACTTCACGTGCTTGCAGACCTTCATGGCAAAGGCCAGGTCGCGGAGCTGCTCCGGCGTAGGCGCCTTCGCCGTCACCGGCTTCCAGGACGCCGGATCCTCCTGGACGGCGTCCCAGCCCTGCACCAGCAGGCCCCCGCCCACGCGCTTCAGGTCGAAGCCGGCGGGCGGGTTCCGGTCGATGGGGCCCACGGCCAGCAGCCGCAGATTCTTCTTCCTGGTGAGCACCTGCAACGCCTCGGGCTCGAAGTCCGGGGCGATCACGATTTCGAGGAAGATCTTGCTGAGCAGTGCGGCCGTCTCCCGGTCGCAGGGGCGGTTCAGGGCCACGATACCGCCGAAGATCGAGACCGTGTCGGCCTCGTAGGCCCGGCGGAACGCCTCGGCAATCGTGGGCGCCACCGCCACGCCGCACGGGTTGGCGTGCTTGATGGCCACCGCGGCCGGCTCATCGAACTCCTTCACCAGCTCCAGCGCCGCGTGGGCGTCGTTGATATTGTTGTAGGAGAGCTCCTTGCCGTGCAGCTGCCGCGCCCGGGCGATCACGGTTCCGCCGGCGGTGCCGTCGCTGTAGAAGGCCGCCACCTGGTGCGGGTTCTCGCCGTAGCGGAGATCCTGCACCTTGGTGAAGGTGAGGGTGAGCGTGTCCGGGAAGGGCGAGGCGGCCCCGCCCGAAGCCCCGTCGCCGGCCTCCTGCCCCGGCGCCCTGGCGGCGACCAGCTCCCGCCCCCGGGAGGCCAGCCAGCCCGCGATGGCCCCGTCGTAGGCGGCGGTGTGCTGGAACGCCTCCAACATCAGGGCGAAGCGGGTCTGAAGCGACAGGCCGCCGGTCTCCCGCAGTTCCGCCAGGATTGCCTCATACCTGTCGGGGTTTACGACCACGCCCACGTCCTGCCAGTTCTTCGCCGCTGCCCGCACCATCGCCGGGCCGCCGATGTCGATCTGCTCCACGGCCTCCTCCAGGGTCACCGCGGGATTGGCCACCGTCTCCCGGAACGGGTAGAGGTTCACCACCACCAGGTCGATGGGGGCCACCCCGTGCTCCGCCAGCTGCGCCATGTGCCTCGGGTTGGACCGGATCGCCAGGATGCCGGCGTGGATCTGCGGCTGCAGGGTCTTCACCCGCCCGTCCAGGATCTCGGGGAAGCCGGCCACCTCGGCCACCTCCCGCACGGGCACCCCGGCGCCGTGCAGGGCCCGGTACGTGCCGCCGGTGGAGATGATCTCCACCCCCAGGTCCGCCAGTCCCCTGGCGAATTCCACGATTCCCCTCTTGTCGTAGACGCTGATCAGGGCCCGCTTCACGCCCATCTCTACTCCTCCTTCTCCCGCGGGACCGGCCCTTTCCCCTGCTCCGGGCGGTACCCGTCCCGATCCAGCCAGTAGCGCTGCTCGTGGCCGGCCAGGTAGGCCAGCAGCGGGTCGCGGTAGGTGGGCCAGGTGATGTACCGGGCCACGTCGTCCCGCTTCACCCAGCGCACGTCCACCACGTACTCGTCCTTCTCGGGCACCCGCAGCGCCCCCGCCACCAGGCGGCAGGAGAACACATGGACGAGGAAGTGCTGGTCGTGCACCAGGTTGTGGGTATCCAGCACGTAAGCCAGTTCCACCGGGGCCACGAGCAGCCCGGTCTCCTCCTGCACCTCCCGCACCACGCAGTCGGTGAGCGACTCCCCCACCTCCAGCTGCCCCCCGGGCAGCGACCACACGTCGCCGATGGGCCAGCGGTTGCGCACCACCACCAGCTGGTCCTCTTCCTCCACCAGACCCAGGCCCATCACGAACTGCCGTCCCATGCTACGAATCTCCCTTCTGTGGCTGGTCCAGAATGCGCACCCGGCGCCCCTCGATGCGCAGGCGGCCCTCCGCGAAGAGCTGCACCGCCCGCGGATAGATGCGGTGCTCCTCCACCTGGATGCGCGCCCGCAGCGTCTCGTGCGTGTCGTCCTCCAGGACCGGAACGGCCGCCTGCAGGATGATCGGCCCCTCGTCCATGCCCTCGTTCACGAAGTGCACAGTGCAGCCCGCCACCTTCACGCCGTAGGCGAGCGCCTGCCCCTGGGCGTCCAGCCCGGGGAACGCCGGGAGCAGGGAGGGGTGGATGTTCAGGATCCGGTTCGGGAAGGCCGTGAGCATCGGCTTCCGCACCAGCCGCATGTACCCGGCGAGACAGACCAGGTCGACGTTCCGGGCCAGGAGCAGCTCGGCCAGGGCCCGGTCGAAGGCCGTGCGGGTCGGGTAGTCACCGGGATCTACGTGGATCGCCTCCACCCCGGCCCGGCGGGCCCGCTCCAGCCCGTAGGCGTCGGCCCGGTCGGAGATCACCACCACGACCTCCCCGTCAATGCGCCCCTCCCGGCAGGCGTCCAGGATTGCCTGCAGGTTGGTACCATTGCCCGAGATCAGCACGCCGATGCGGATCATGGCCGCACCTCCACCCGGGACACGCCGTAACCGCCCGGGGCCCCGCCTCCGTCCAGGGCATCCGGGCCGGCTGCGGCACCGCCGCCCGCGGCGCTGTCCGCCACCACCTCGCCCACGACCCAGGCCGTCTCGCCCAGTTCCCGCGCCGCGGCGGCCACCGCCTCTGCCTGGTCAGCCGGCACGGCCAGCACCATGCCGATCCCCAGGTTGAAGGTGGCCTCCATCTCCGCCTGCTCCACCGGCCCCAGCCGCTGGATCAGCCGGAAGATCGGCGGCACCTCCCAGGTGGAGCGGTGGAGCACCGCCCGGCAGCCGGCGGGCAGCATGCGGGGGATGTTCTCGTGCAGTCCGCCCCCGGTGATGTTGGCGATGCCGCGCACGTCGAAGCGCTGCAGCAGGGCCAGCACCGTGCGGGCGTAGATGCGGGTGGGCGTGAGCATCGCCTCGGCCACCGTCTGGCCGCCCAGTTCGGGCGGCCGCTCGTCCAGGGCGAAGGCGCCGCCGTCCACTTTGAGGAGCACCCGCCGGGCGAGGGAGTAACCGTTGGAGTGCAGCCCGCTGGAGGCCAGGGCCACCAGCCTGTCGCCCGGCGCCACGCGCCCGCCGGTGATGAGGCGGTCGCGGTTCACGATGCCCACGGCGAAGCCGGCCAGGTCGTACTCGCCCGGGGCGTACAGCGAGGGCAGTTCCGCCGTCTCGCCGCCGATCAGAGCGCAGCCGGCCTCCAGGCACCCGTCCGCGATGCCCTTCACCACCTGCTCCAGCACCGCCGGGTCCTTCCGGCCGGTGCCGATGTAGTCCAGGAAGAAGAGCGGCTCGGCCCCCTGGCAGAGGATGTCGTTCACCGACATCGCCACCAGATCGATGCCCACTGTGTCGTGCCGGCCCGTGAGGAACGCCAGCTTCAGTTTGGTGCCCACGCCGTCGGTGCCGCTCACCAGGACGGGATCGGGGTACTTCGTGAGGTCCGGCGCAAAGAGCCCGCCGAAGCCGCCGATGCCGGTGAGCGTCCCCGGGCGCCCGAGCGTCCGGGCGGCGTGGGCCGCAATGCGCTCCACCAACCGGTAGTGCCGCTCGCGGTCCACCCCCGCGTCGGCGTAGGTGAGACCCCGGTCAGTCATCGCCGCAGCCCTCCTCCAGTTCGTACGCCTCGATGCCCTCCGGAACGGGAACGGGGTAGTCGCCCGTGAAGCAGGCCAGGCAGAAGCCGTGGCGCCCGTCAGCCGGCCGGCCGGTGGCCCGCACCATCCCCTCCACCGACAGGAACGCCAGCGAGTCGGCGCCGATGGCATCGCGGATCTCCTCGACCTCCCGCCCCCGGGCGATCAGGTCGCTGGACCGGGAGGTGTCGATGCCGTAGTGGCAGGCGTGCCGGTAGGGCGGCGACGCGATGCGCATGTGCACCTCCCGCGCCCCCGCCTCCCGGAGCAGACTCACCAGGTGGCGGGAGGTGGTGCCCCGCACGATGGAGTCGTCCACCAGCACCACCCGCTTGCCCTCGATAACCTTGCGCAGCGGGTTCAGCTTCAGCTTCAGGGCCGACTCGCGCCCGGCCTGCGACGGCAGGATGAAGGTGCGGGCGATGTAGCGGTTTTTGACCAGCCCCAGTTCATAGGGGATGCCGGACTCCTCCGCGTACCCCGTCGCCGCCGAGATGGAGGAGTCGGGCACGCCGATGACGATGTCGGCCTCCGCCGGCGCCTCCCGCGCGAGCTCACGCCCCATCGCCTTGCGCACGCTGTGGACGTTGGCCCCCTCCAGCTGCGAGTCAGGCCGGGCGAAGTAGATGAACTCGAAGATGCAGGGCCGGGGCGGGGTCGCTCCCCGGATCGCCGGCTGCGAACGGAGCTTGCCGCCCTCGCTGATGGTGATCATCTCGCCCGGCGCCACCTCGCGCACGAACTCGGCGCCGATGGTGTCGAAGGCGCAGGACTCGGAGGCCAGGACCCACCGGCCGTCCAGCCGCCCCAGCTGCAGCGGCCGGATGCCGTGGGGGTCGCGCAGGCCGATCAGCCGGTCCTCGGCCAGGATGAGCAGGGCGTACCCGCCGCGCACCTGCCCGATGGCGTCGACCACCGCCTCCTCCAGGGTCGCCGCCCGGGAGCGGACGATGAGGTGCGCCAGCACCTCGGTGTCGACGCCCGTGGCGAAGATGGCGCCCTCCTCCTCCATCTGCCGGCGGAGGAGGAACGCGTTCACCAGGTTGCCGTTGTGCGCCAGGGCAAGCCCTCCGCGCCGGGTGTTCACGACGATGGGCTGCGCGTTGCTCAGCCGGGAGGCCCCGGCGGTGGAGTAGCGCACGTGGCCGATGGCCACATCGCCCGCGAGCCGGTCGAGGGTTTCGGGCTTCTCGAACACCTCGCTCACGAGGCCCATCCCCCGGTGGGCGGTGAGGCTCCTGCCCCGGGCGGCGACGATGCCCGCCGACTCCTGCCCCCGGTGCTGCAGGGCGATCAGGGCGTGGTAGACTACCCGGGCCGCCCCGGCGCAGCCGTAGATGCCGAACACACCGCACTCGTCCACCGGGCCTTTTTCCGGGTTCGTCGCGAGCCCCGCCAGGTAGGGCTCCAGCGCCAGGCCCAGGGTGGGATCGGCGCCGGGCACCGCCTGGCCGGGCCGCGGCGCCGGCCCCGGGGGCGGGACGATCACTCGTCCATCCACCGGGGGATCGCCTCCTTGTGGGCCCGCGCCAGCTCCGCCACCGGCAGGTCGATCAGCTCCTGCCGCCGGTAGACGTGGGCCGATTGGCTCCCCGGAGCCAGGGCGGCCAGCCGGAAGCGGCCGTCCGCGGTCACGTCGCCCAGGACGCGGAAGGGGATCTGTTCGACCATCAGCAGCGCCTCCAGGCGTCCCACCTGCTCACGGGTCGTCGTGACCAGAATGCGGGACTGGGACTCGCCGAAGATCTGGCCATCGACGCGACCCTCGCCCAGGAAGACGCTCACCTGGCAGCCCAGGGCCGGATCGCCGGCGGCGACGGCCATCTCCGCCAGGGCGACCGCAAGGCCGCCCTCCGCCACGTCGTGGGCGGCGGTGACCAGGCCCTCGTGGATCGCCCTGAGCACCGCGTCCTGCAGGCGCTTCTCGAAGGCGAGGTCGAGGGCGGGAGCATCTCCGGCGAGCACGCCGTGGATCAGCCGGGCGTACTCGGAGCCGCCCAGTTCGTCCCGGGTCTCGCCCAGGAGGAGGATGACGTCGCCGGCCTGCTTGAAGCCCGGGGTGGTCAGACGGTCGAGGTTCTCGTGCAGGGCGATCATGCCGATCGTCGGGGTGGGGTGGATCGGCTCGCCGCTGGTCTCGTTGTAGAAGGAGACGTTGCCGCCGGTGACGGGCGTGCCCAGGGCCTCGCACGCCTCGGCCATGCCGGAGATCGCCTCATCGAAGGTCCAGAAGATCTCCGGCTTCTCGGGATTGCCGAAGTTGCAGTTGTTGGTGATGGCCACGGGCCGGGCGCCGGTGACCACGCAGTTGCGAGCAGCCTCGGCCACGGCGATGGCGGTGCCCCGGCGGGGGTTCAGGTACACGTAGCGGCCGTTGCAGTCCACCGAGGCTGCGATGCCCCTCGGCGGGACCGCCTGGCCGGGCCGGCCGGGCAGCTCCGCGCCGGACTGCTGCCGGGTGAGATCGTGCGCCCCGGGGGAGACGGCCGCGCCCAGCCGGATGACGCCGGCGTCCCCGCCGGGCCCCAGCACGGTGCCCGCCTGCACCATGTGGTCGAACTGCTCGTAGATCCAGGCCCGGGAGCCGATGTTGGGCGAACCCAGGAGCCGCAGGAGCGTCCCGTTCCAGTCCTCGGGCTCCGGGAGCACCGACCAGTCGAAGGCCCGCAGCTCGGCGAGGTAGGCGGGCTCAGCCTTCTCCGGATGGTAGACCGGGGCGCTCGCGAGGGCCCTGGCCGGCACCTCGGCCACGACCTCGCCACTGTCCAGCACCCGCACCATGCCGTCGTCTGTCACCCGGCCGATCACGGCGCAGCCCACGCCCCACTTCCGGCAGATCGCCTCGACCTCGGCCTCGCGCCCCTTCTTCACGCAGACGAGCATGCGTTCCTGCGACTCGGAAAGGAGGAACTCCCAGGGCTCCATGCCCTCCTCCCGGGCGGGCACCTTGCGCACGTCCAGCTCCACACCCACACCGCCCCGGGCCGCCATCTCCGCGGACGAGGAGATGAGGCCGGCGGCACCCATGTCCTGAATGCCGACCACCGCGTCGGTCTCGAACAGCTCCAGGCAGGCCTCCATCAGCATCTTCTCGGCGAAGGGGTCGCCCACGGGCACGGTGGGAAGGTCAGTCTCCCGCTCCTCGCCGCTGAACTCGGCCGAGGCCAGCAGCGACGCGGCGTGGATGCCGTCCCGCCCCGTGGGGGCGCCCACCACCATGAGGGCGTTGCCCGGGCCGGCGGCGATGCCCCGGTGGATGCGGTCGGGCCGGACGATGCCAATGCACATGGCGTTGACGAGGCAGTTGCCCCGGTAGGACTCGTCGAAGTAGACCTCGCCGCCGATGCAGGGCACTCCGACGGTGTTGCCGTAGTGGCCGATGCCGGCGACCGCGCCCCTGAGCAACTCGCGCTGCCGGGGATCGTCCAGCGGGCCGAACCGCAGGGAGTTCAGCGTGGCCACCGGGCGGGCGCCCATCGTGAAGACGTCCCGCAGGATGCCCCCCACGCCCGTGGCCGCACCGTTGAAGGGGTCCACAAAGGAGGGGTGGTTGTGGGATTCGATCTTGAACGCCACGGCCAGATCGTCGTCGATCTTCACCACACCGGCGTTCTCGCCCGGGCCCTGCAGCACCCGCTCGCCACGGGTGGGAAGCCGCCGCAGGGCGGCCTTCGAGTGCTTGTAGGCGCAGTGCTCGGACCACATCACACCGAACATCTGCAGTTCGGTGTAGTTGGGCTCCCGCCCCAGGACCTCCACCACACGGCGGTACTCCGCCTCCGTGAGGCCCACCAGACTCCAGGGCTGCTGTAGCTCAGACACGGATGACCCTCCCCGTCAGGAATTCCACCATCGACGCAAACAGAAGGCGCCCGTCCGCGGAACCCAGGACTTCCTCGCTCGCCCGCTCGGGGTGGGGCATCAGGCCGGCGACGTTGCCGGCCCGGTTGACGATGCCGGCGATGTTCTCCGCCGACCCGTTGGGGTTGGCCCCGGGGTGACTTCCCCCTCCGGCGTGCAGTAGCGGAACAGGACCTGGCGGTTCTCGTTCAGCGCGCGCAACGTGTCCGAATCCGCCTGGTAGTTGCCCTCCCCGTGGCTCACGGGGATTCTCAGCACCCGGGCCGGCCCGCAGGCCCGGGTGAAGGGGGTGGTCGCGTTCTCCACCCGCACATGGCTCCAGCCGCACCGGTACCGCCCGTGGGCGTTGGGTCGGAAAGCGCCCGGCAGGAGCCCCGCCTCGGTGAGAATCTGGAAGCCGTTGCAGATGCCCAGCACCAGGCCGCCCCGCGCGGCAAAGGCAGCGATCGCCTCCATCACCGGGGTGTGGCGGGCCAGGGCCCCGCCCCGCACCCGGTCGCCGTACGAGAAGCCGCCGGGGATGACGATGGCGTCGTAATGCGAGAGGTCGCGCGTTTCGTACCACACGTAGTCAACCTGCTGCCCCATGACCCCACACAGCACGTGAAACGTGTCCATCTCACAGTTGGTGCCCGGGAAGACCACGATGCCAAACCGCACCTGCGCTACCTCCCCCAAGATCCGCTGCGCCCCCCACGCGCAGACCGCAAGTGTCGGGGCCTGCCCCCTCCCGGCAGCCCCGTGCGGCCTCTAGGCCAGCACCCGCCGCAGCCGCTCCAGCACGTCCGCGTAGCGCCGGGCGGTCTCCTGAATCAAGGCCTCCGGCAGCTCCGGGGCCGGAGGCTGCTTGTTCCAACCGATTCGCTCCACGTAGTCGCGCACCGGCTGCTTGTCCAGGCTGTCCACCGGGGCCCCCTCCCGGTACCGGTCGGCCGACCAGTAGCGGCTGGAGTCGGGGGTGAAGACCTCGTCGATCAGCACGATCTCTCCCTGCACCCAGCCGAACTCGAACTTGGTGTCGGCGAGGATGATCCCGGCCCTGGCCGCCGCCTCCGCCGCATAGCGGTAGAGCGCCAGCGACTTCTCCTTGATGAAGTCGGTCACCGCGTCGCCGTAGAGCGCCCGCACCCGTTCTTCCGAGACGTTCTCGTCGTGGCCGGCGTCGTTCTTGATGGCCGGCGTGAAGATGGGCTCGGGCAGCCGGCTCGAGAGCCGGAGCCCCCCGGGCAGCGGGACCCCGCAGACCGAACGGCTCGCCTGGTACTCCTTCCAGCCCGAGCCGGCGAGGTACCCCCGCACCACGCACTCCACATCGATCCGCCGGGCCCGGCGGACTACCATGGACCGCCCCTCCAGCAGGGGCATGGCCTCCTCCGGCAGGCCCAGGCCGGAGAGGTCTTCGGTCAGCAGGTGATTGGGCACAAGCTGCTCGGTGGCCCGGAACCAGAGCAGGCTCATCTGCGTGAGCACCCGACCCTTGCCCGGGATGCCCTGCGGAAAGACCACGTCAAAGGCTGAGAGCCGGTCGGTGGCCACCATGAGGAGCCGGTCCGCGTCCAGTTCAAACACCTCGCGGACCTTGCCCCGGTGCAGCCGCTTCAGGCCAAGGTCGGGCACCTCCAGCAAGCAGTCCATGCCACTACCCCCTTGAAATCACGGCGGCCTGCCCCATGCAGGCGGCCCCGGCCGGAAGCCCGGCGGGCCCGCCACCTGCATCAGGCAGGCGCCTTCATCGGTAAGACCAGATTGCGGCCGCACGCAGGCGTGCCGGCCCCTCAGGCTCCCGCCCGCTCCCCCGGTTCCCCCAATCAGATCTCGAGCTGGGTCATCAACAACAGGGCCACTGCGAATCCCAGCAGCGCCCCCACCAGCGCTCCCAGGTGACGGCTCAGGCGCCGGGGCCAGAGGTAGGTGACCAGCACCGTGACCATCAGGCCGGCCAGCGCGCCCACCACGATGCTCCCGATGCCGGTCATTCGATCAACCCCAGTCGCTTCATGATCGTGTCCACGTGGCGCAGATGGTGCCTCAGGTCAAAGGCGGCGTCCAGCTCCGCCGGCGTGAGGAGCGACTGCACCGTCGGGTCCTGCTCCAGCAGCCGGCGCAGGTGGATGCCCTCGGACCAGGCCTGCATGGCCCGCTCCTGCACGATGGCGTAGGCCTGCTCCCGGGAGAGCCCCTTCTCCACCAGGGCCAGGAGCACCGACCCGGAGGAGGTGAGGCCGTAAGAGGCCTGCATGGAGCGCTTCATGTTCTCGGGGTAGACGTGCATGTTCTCGACGACCCAGGTCATCCTGGCCAGCAGATAGTCGGCCAGGATGGTGGAGTCGGGCAGGATCACCCGCTCCACGGAGGAGTGGGAGATGTCGCGCTCGTGCCAGAGCGGCACGTTCTCCAGTGCGGCGACGGCGTTGGCCCGCAGGATGCGGCTGAGCCCGGAGATCTGCTCGAGGGTTACCGGGTTCCGCTTGTGCGGCATCGCACTGGAACCCTTCTGGCCCGGCGAGAAGGGCTCCTCCACCTCGCGGGTCTCTGTCTTCTGCAGCAGCCTGAGCTCGATGGCCAGGCTGTCCAGGGACGAGCCCAGGATGGCCAGGGTGGTGAGCAGGTGCGCGTGCCGGTCGCGCTGCAGCACCTGCGTGGAGATGTCGGCCGGCGCGAGCCCCAGCTTCTCGCACACGTACTGCTCTACGAAGGGGTCGATGTTGCCGTAGTTGCCCACCGCCCCGGAGAGCTTGCCCACCGCGATAGACTGGCGGGCCTGCTCCAGCCGGGCGCTGTCACGCTTGAACTGGGCGTAGAAAACGGCCAGTTTCAGGCCGAAAGAAGTGGGCTCGGCGTGCACGCCGTGGGTGCGGCCCATGATCAGGGTATCCTTGTAGCGCACGGCCTGCCGGCCCAGGGCGGCGATCAGGCCATCCAGCCCCTTCTGCACCTCCTGCACCGCTTCGTTCAGCACGGCGGAGAGGGCCGTGTCCACGACGTCGGTGGAGGTGAGTCCGTAATGGATGTAACGGGCCGCCGGATGGCCGATGCGCTCGGCCACGGCCTGGGTGAAGGCGATCACGTCATGGCGGGTCGTCGCCTCGATCTCGGCCACGCGCCGGACGAATGCCTCGTCCACGGTGAAGGCGCGGGCCTTCAGCTCTTCCACAGCGTCGGCGGGGATGACCCCGAGCTTCGCCCAGGCCTCGCAGGCCAGGAGCTCCACCTCGAGCCACTTCTGGAACCGGTTCTCCGCCGACCAGAGCTGCGCCATGCGCGGCCGGGTGTAGCGCTCGATCATTGGCATCCTCTCCCTCTTGCGGACAGGTTTTCCCCGCCTCCAGCGTAGCCTTCCGGCGCCGGGGCCGCAAGAGCAGACGCGGGGCCCGGGGTTCTGCCCGAGCCCCGCGTCGTACTGCGCCAGGGTTGATCTGGGGTTTGAGGATACGCCGCTACAGTCCCAGTGCGTCGATGACGAAGTAGACGATGAAGAAGACGGCAAGCACCCACATCATCCAGTGGACCTTGCGGTGCTGACCCGTGAACAGGTTGATGGCGGCGTAGGCCACGAAGCCCAAGGCCATGCCCTCTGCAATGGAGTAGGTGAAGGGCATCATCAGGGCCGTGATGATGGCCGGCAGGGCAATGCTGAAGTCGTCCAGGTCGATCTGCGTAATGGAGGAGGCCATCATGACGCCGACGATGATGAGGGCCGGAGCGGTGGCCTCGCCCGGAATCGCCAGGAAGGCCCCGGAGAAGAAGGAGGCCAGCAGGAAGAGGACCGCCACCGTGACGGCCGTGAGCCCGGTGCGTCCACCGGCGGAGACGCCGGCCGCAGACTCCACATAAGTCGTCGTGTTGGAGGTGCCCAGCAGCGAGCCGATGATGGTGCCGCAGGAGTCGGCGATCAGCGCCCGGGTGCCGCCCTTCAGGTTGCCCTCCTTGTCGATCATGTCGGCCTTGGAGGCGACGCCGACGAAGGTGCCGATCGTGTCAAACAGGTCGGCGAAGAACATGGCGAAGATCACGGCGAACATCTTGGCGCTGAACAGGCCCTCGAAGCTCAGCTGCAGGAAGGTCGGGGCCAGCGAGGGCGGCGCCGAGAACCACGTCTCCGGCATATGGGTGATGCCCATGGGAATGCCGACGAGAGTGGTGATCAGGATGCCCAGCAGGATGCCGCCGGTCACCTTGCGGGCCACCAGCACCCCGGTGATGATGAGGCCAATGATGGACAGCAGCGTCTTCGGATCGTTCAGGTGACCCAGGGCGATGGTGGTGTTCGGGTCGGCCTGGACGATGCCGGCGTGGATGAGGCCGATCAGCATGATGAAGAAGCCGATGCCGGCGGAGACGGCGTGCTTGAGCGACTCCGGAATGGCCCGGATCATCAGCTCCCGCAGGCCGGTCATGGTGACGATGAGGGCCAGCACGCCTGAGATGAAGACCGCACCCAGGGCCTGCTGCCAGGGAAGCTGGAGCATGCCGCAGAGCGTGAAGGCGAAGAACGCATTCAGCCCCATGCCCGGCGCCAGGGCGACCGGCCAGTTGGCCACCAGGCCCATCACCAGGGTGGAAAGCGCAGCGGCCAGGATCGTGGCCATGAAGATGGCGCTGGGCTCCATGCCGGTGCCGGTGGACAGGATGTTGGGGTTGACAGCGATGATGTACGACATCGTGACGAAGGTGGTCAGTCCGGCGAGAACCTCTGTCTTGACGGTGGTGCCGTGCTCCGTGAGCTTGAACACGCGGTCGAGGAACCCCGGCGACATGTCATTCGGACGAATCGCCTCACGAACAGCCACAGCGGAACGCCTCCTCAGAGGAAATGAGTGGTGGGACCGATGAGCGCCTGTCGAACCAAGAACTGAGGCGGGCAGGTGCACTCCCGCCTGGAGTGAAACCTGCCCGCCCGGGTTTTTCGCCCATCGGTGTAGCCGGGCCGCTCCCGGCCTGTGCCGCTTGGTCGCTGACCGGCGCCGGGGACGACGCCGCGGAACCCTAGGCACACTTTCCTCCGCAGCCGGTTTTCGCACCGGCCTCTACTTCCACTCTACGGATCGGCGCAGCCGCTGTCAACGGGAAACCCGAACTTTTTTATCACTTGTCCAGAAATCGTTCGGACCTTACCGATCGGGTTGGGACACCAGGGTCCATTCCGTTCGCATTTACATAACCTGTTGCCAGAACGGACAGAATGATGCGAAGGGGGGAAACTCCGATGATGTACGGCCCTGCGCCCTGGCCGCAGCGAGGCGGGCTCCCGGCGCCGGGGTCGGCGGCGCCCGGGTGGCCCGTGGGCGCTGCGCGGGTGCCTGTGCAGCCCCTGGGCCGGTTCTTCCAGCAGACCCTGCCCGGCACCGCCGTGGCCCACAGCCATCACGTGGACGCCCTGCGCCTCCCCGAGGTGCGGAACAATCCCGCATTCCAGCGCTTCACCGAGATCGAACTGCACGAGCTGCATCACCAGATTGCCGCGATGGGCGCCCTGCAGCGCCTGCGGACGGGCGACCGCCGCGCCCTCGAGAGTCTGGGCTATAACCTCTCCCGCTTCGTGGCCCGCCGCCAGGCCGCACAGGAGGCGGTCCGGGCGCTTCCCGCCGCGGTGCGCAACAACGCCGACGTCCAGCGCATGTTGCGGCTCGTCCGCCAGTCCAACCGCCAGATTCGCCAGTACTGGCCTTATATCGCACAGGCCATCGCCGCAGCCGGCCTGGGCACGATGGAGCGGCCCCAGCTCGAGGAGTAGTGGCTGCAAGCGAAAACGCGAGGGTCCGGACACCCGAGCGGTGGCCGGACCCCGCTGTTTCCAGGCGCCCCGCCGCAGCCCGCCCTCCGGCGTTCAGTGGAGCATGCGCGGGTGGCCCCCCGCGGGCCGGTAGAGCTGAAGCGTTCCTTCCCGCAGCGTGTACAGCTGCGGCGAGACCGGGTAGGGGCTGTGGTTGAACGCCACGTCGACGAACTCGGCCATCTCCGCCACGAAGACCGGGTCGGCGTCGCCGAACATGATCAGAAGGTCGCGGTGGGGCGCCGCGATCACGGGGTTCCCCGGAACCAGCGCGGCGGCCTCGCAGAGCCGCCGAGTGAGGAGCAGGCGGGCGGCGTCATAGCCGTCCCGCGCCTGCCACACCAGGGCGAGGTGATGACCAGCCCCGCGGCGGGTCGCGGGCCGATAGGAGCGCGCCAGGTTGGCGAGGGCGAGGGCGAGCAGGTCCGCCTTGGCCATGTTCCAGTGCCCCAGCATCGCGTAGTCGATGTACGTATACCGGTGTGGCTCGTCCACAACAAAGGCCACCGCCACCTCGCCCAGATGGGGGATGGCCGCCAGGTCGCGGTCGCCCCGGTACTCCTCGGGCACCAGCCAGTACGGCACCAGCTGCGGCAGCAGCCGGCCCCGCACCTCCTCCAGGCCGGGACCGCGCGGCCGGCGTACCCCCGGCCCGCCTTCCGGCCAGAGTACCGTACGCGCGCCGCCCACAAGCCTCCTGCCCATCGCGTCACCCCACTTCCGTTGCAACGGCTTCGGCGCGGGGTTAGACGGAATCGCCGCGCAGTTCGGTGCAGGAACGGAGCAAGTTCTGCTTTGAACCAGCCATCTGTGCGCAAATTGGACCCATCCAATTTTGGATGGTTCTGGCTGTTGACGGCCAAAGGTGCGGACGGCACCATGACAGGTGAGACCGATCGCACAGCGGGAGGGGAATGGGAATGTACAAGGCACTGACGATCGCCGGCTCCGACACCAGCGGCGGCGCGGGCATTCAGGCCGACCTGAAGACTTTCCAGGAGCTCGGTGTCTACGGCATGTCCGTGCTCAACGTGATCGTGGCCATGGACCCCCACAACAACTGGAACCACCAGGTCTTTCCCCTGGACCTCGCGCTGGTGGAGGCCCAGATGACCACCGTCTTCGAGGGCATCGGCGTCGACGCTCTGAAGACCGGCATGCTCGCCTCGGCGGCGGTGGTGGAGCTGGTCGCCCGCAAGCTGGAGCAGTTCGGCATCGAGCGGGTGGTCATCGACCCGGTGATGGTCTGCAAGGGAACCGACGAGGTGCTGATGCCCGACCATGCGGCCGCCATCCGGGAGCTGCTGCTGCCGCGCGCCCTTGTGGTGACGCCGAACCTCTTCGAGGCGGCGCAGCTGGCCCAGCGGCCGCCCATTCATACGCTGGACGACATGAAGGAGGCCGCCGCCCGTATCCACGAGGCCGGGGCCCGCAACGTGCTGATCAAGGGCGGCACGAAGCTGCAGGGCGTGGAGAAGGCGGTGGACCTGTTCTACGACGGCCGGGAGTTCACCCTCCTGGAAGCCGAGCGGGTCACCCACGGGTTCACCCACGGCGCCGGCTGCACCACGGCGGCGGCCATCACGGCCGAGCTGGCGAAGGGGGCCGGCGTGCCGGAGGCGGTCCGCACGGCCAAGCGGTTCGTCAGCGCGGCCATCCGCCACGGCTTCCGCCTCAACCAGTTCGTGGGACCCGTGATGCACGGCGCCCTGCGCGCCTTCGGCGACAACTAGGGCTGGCGGGTAAGGACCAACTTCATCCCGACGATCATGAGGAGAACGCCGACCACCTGCGGCCAGCGGATCGGGATCGGCCCGACGGTGCCGAAGCCGACGGCGTCGATCAGCAGCGCGGCGATGAGCTGAATGCCGGTCAGCAGGCTCAGGGTGGCGTTGACCCCGATGGAGCCGGTGCCCACGATCACCGCGGTGACCACCACGGCGCCGCAGATGCCCCCCACCAGGCTCCAGGGCGGTGCCGCGGCGATGCCGCCGGCCAGGCCGGAGATGCCCTGGCCCCGGAGGGTGAAGAGCGTGAGCACCAGCATGGTAAGAGCGCCCACGGTGAAGGAAACCAGCGACGCCGGGATCGGCCCGGTGTGGCGCGCGAGGGTCGTGTTGATCGGCGCCTGCAGGGCGCCGGCCACTCCGCCGGCGACGATGAGCAGCCATGTCACCCAGGAAGCCATGAAGCCGCCTCCTCACCAAACCTCGCTATAAGGTAACGGTCAAGGTTAATCGTGTTCGGCGCCGGCAGGAGAACTCCTCTGCCGGGCGCCGTGCAGAGCGCTGCGGCCAGGCGGGCATCCCGCCTGGC
>NZ_JBFNEH010000037.1:0-40440 GCF_040797425.1 Symbiobacterium sp.
CTCTGCACTGTTTAGTTTTCAAGGTTCGAGACCCGCTGCCGTCAGGCGACAGCTTGTACAGTTTAGCACATACCGGAGACGGCGTCAACCGTTCAGATCTTGCCATCAGGTACGGCCGCCGCCGTTGCGGCCCCGCCGTGAACCGGCGGATGACCAGTCTATCGGAGACAGGTGGGTTGCGTCAACACCCAATCTCTGGTGCGGCGCCCACCGGCCTTCCTGACTGTCTCCGCTCGGTGGCGGCGTTAGCTATCTTACGACGCGCGCCTCCCTTCGGTCAACACCCTCGCGGCCGCTTTGCGACAGAAAAAATGTTCTGGCGCAGGGTTCCACGCACCTCACCCGGCCGCGCTCCGGCGCCGGAGCGCGGCAAGGGCGAGCGCACATATGTATGTAACCGCCTCGTCGGCAGCCCGATGGCGCCCGCCCTTTTGACCCCCGGCGGCCGCTTGCAAAGGCGGGAGAAACACCCGGGCGCGGCCAGGGCCGTTCCAGCCCGGGCCGCGACCTGTTCCAATCAGTGCAACCACCGGGTCAGCCGGGGCGCGGACTGACGCTGACCCAGACGGTACAGACTTGTGGCACCGCAACCCCTGCCGCCACGGTGCGTTTCCGCGATGCGCCGGCGCTGTTCACAACGCCCCCACCCAGCGCTGCCCCGGGTTCAGGCTCCGGCTGCGCCCCATCAGCGCCAGCACGTCTTCCCGGCCGTAGCGCCTGCGGAAGAAGCTCCAGTAGAGGTACTCCTCTTTGGAAGCGAAGGGCAAGCCCCGCGGGGTCCGCTCCCTCGCGAGCACTGCTCCCGGCACCGCCCGCTGGGCGTACCGCTCCAGCGTGGGGCCGATCCCCGTACCGATGGCAAACTTCTCTTTGGTGCGCCACACGGTCCCGGGCCTGAGGTAGCGCTCCGCAACGAGCCGCACGATCCACTTGCCCTCCCCTTTCCGGCGCTTCAGGCCGGGCCCCATGCGGAACGCCAGCTCGACCAGCGACCTGTCCAGGAAGGGCATGCGCACCTCCAGGCCCTGGATGGCGGCCATGCGATCGACGCGCTGCAGGCCGGTGTTGTGCAAGGCCGCGGTGAGGGCGCGCAGTTCAGCCGACAGCGCACGGTCGGCCCCATCGAACTCGGCGAGATAGTGGTAGCCGCCGAACAGCTCGTCGGCGCCCTCGCCGGAAAGCACGATCGGCACGTGCTCTGCGGCCAGGGCGGAGGCGAAGTAGGTGGCCACGGCGCCGCGGACCAGTGCAGGGTCGCACGACTCCAGGGCGTCGACGATCCGCGGGATGGCTTCCACCACTTCCGCCTCCGTGAGCACCCGCTCGTGGTGGATCGTCCCCAGGTCGGCTGCCACCTGTCGGGCGTGTTCCAGGTCCGCCGACCCTTCCATCCCCACTGCGAAGGTGTGCAGGTCGCCTCCAATGTGCCGCCGTGCGACGGCCGCCACCAGGCTGGAGTCGAGCCCTCCGCTCAGGAAGCAGCCCACGGGCCCGGCGCCGGCCAGCCGCTTCTGAACCGCCTCGTTCAGCGCGCGGTCCAGGGCTTTGACCGCTTCCCCTGCCTCGGTCACGCTGACCGGAGGCGCCGGCAACCGGTCGAAGGCCTCGACCGCTCCCCCGACCCGCCAGCGGTGGCCGGGCGGGAGCGCCTGCACCCGGGGCACCTCGGCCACCAGGGCCTTGATCTCGGAGGCAAAGAGCAGGTTCCCCTCCTCGTCCTCGCCCCAGTAAAGCGGCTTCACGCCCAGGACGTCCCGGGCGAGGAAGAGCCCCGTCTCTTCCCCCCAGATCGCCAGAGCGAACGGACCGTCGAGGCGCTCCACACAGGCGGGGCCGTAGTCCTCGAACAGGTGGAGCACCACCTCCGCGTCCGACTCGGTCCTGAACGTGTGGCGCCCGGCCAACTCTTCCCGGAGCGCCCGATGGTTGTGAATCTCCCCGTCCATCGCCAGCCAGAGCGTCCCGTCTTCGTTGGCCAGCGGCTGCAAGCCGCCGTCGCCGCCGCGCTGGAGGCAGCCGAGGCCCCAACCGGCGGGGGCGGTCCAGATGTGCTGGCCGTACCGCCCCCTGTGCGCCATCGCCTCCAGCATCCGCGCGATGCGGACCCGGTCAGCCTGGCCGGCGATGCCTGCGATCCGACTCAACTACCGGTTTCCCCCCTTCACCAGTTCTCTGGCCGCCGTCATGGCGATGCGCTCCGCCTCGCCGATCACCCTGCCCGTCTGCCGGTCGCACGCCCGGCAGGCGCCGTCGTCGAAGCGGACGGCCACCTCCCCTCTCGCTGCCGGGTTGCCCATCAGGTGCGGAGCGTCCAGCAGCCCCGTGCGCACCGCCGCCGCCAGGGTCGGCGCGTGGGTGAGCGGGTCGTCCACGCCGGGCGGCGCCAGCGCGGCGATGGCGTCCAGCAGCAGCCGGGCCTCCCGCACCAGTTCGGCCTTGCGCTCCTGCACCGCCTCGTCCCGCGCCATGTCCGGCAGCCCCTGCAGGGCCAGCTGGATCGCACCCATGGCCACGTGGCAGGCCTCTATCACGTCCTCGGCCGTGGCGGCGTGGTGGTACTCGGAGTGGCTGACGACGTGCACGATGTGCGGCTTCACCGTCATCTGCAGGAACGTGGAGGCTGCCAGGTGCCCCTTGGCCCGGTCGAAGCCGGCCGGCATCGACGTGAGCCCCGTGCGGCACTCCCGCCACACCCGGAAGTCCGGGCCGGCCAGGGACTCCACCAGTTCCAGCTTGGCCAGCATCTTCGCCAGGTCCATCGCCGGCGAGGTCAGGGGCGGGTTGTTCCACATGAGCTGCTGCACGTAGTCCCGCACACCGGCCTGGCGGGCGTTGTAGGCGGCGATGTAGGCCGCGGCCACAGCCACCACGTCCGGGGCGTCCCTGAGGGACCAGTGGTGGCTCTCGTTGGACTCAACCGGAATTCCCCGCTCCGCGTGCCAGCGGAAGACCGCCTGCACCTCCGGGATGGACTCCGTGAGCGACCGCCGGGAGCGCCCGTCCAACTCGCTGTACCAGAAGAGCGGAACCGCCGCCCAGGCGTTGTGGATGGTCTCGTGCAGCATCTCTGCCCAGGCCAGTTGATCGCGCGTGCCGCTGTAGCAGCGCATGAGCGGGAAGTTCCCGGTGCGGGACGCCGCGTAGAGCGCCCGGAGGTCGTCGGCCGTCCGCACCGGCACCCCTCCGGCGCCGTGCTCCCGGGGGTCCATCTCCTCCGGGCGGAAGAAGTGCTCCTGGGCGTTCTGGTCGGTGCCCAGGCTGATCACGTCCAGCACGCCCGCCGCGCTGATGCGGCGGATGCCCTCCGCCGTCGCCGCGACAGTGGGCTGCCCGAAGTGGTGGCGCAGGAGCGGGAAGGGATGCTTCCACTCGATGCGCTCCACCAGCCGCTGGGGCGGAATCCCGCCAGCGGCGCGGGCGGGCTCGCCCCGCAGGAAGTCCACCACGTCCTGCCAGCTGGCCGACCCGCCAAAGATGGCGGTGAAGAAGCCCAGGTCCCGCGCCTCTGCCGCCACCGGATCGGTGGCGCCCAGGACCCAGCGCCGACCAGCCTGCCCCTGCTCCCGGGCCAGCCGGACAAGATGGGATAGAACCGCCCGGCCGGACTCGGGGGTCAGTCGGTAGCCCACGGCCACCATTTCGGGATCCCACGCCGCCACCTCGGCCAGCAGGCGCTCCACGGAGACGGCGGGGCCGAGGGCGCGCACCTCGTAGCCCACCTGCTCCGCCAGCTGCAGGAAGCGCACCACACCCCCCACGTGGACGTCGTCGCCGATGGCGGCGCCAATTACCCTTCGCTTAGACAAGGCCCATCACATCCCCTTCCAGCGCGTACTGGCTGATTCGCTCCGGCCCCCAGCCCGCCATGCCCAGCCGGGCCAGGGTCCGGCCGGTCTCCCGGAAGTCGACGCCGCACAGGCCGTTGGCAAGCTGGATCAGCCCGTCCGTGACCGGCGTGGCGACGCCGCACGCCTCGCCCAGCGAGGCGATGGGCACGAGACCGGTGGGCACGTCCTCCCAGATGTAGCGGTGGTTAAGGTGAGAGGGAGCGGCCACGTCAGCGTAGGCGGTGGTGGCCTGGATCGCCTCGTACAGCGTGGGGCGCTCCACGCCGTAGGCCTCGGCCAGCCACTCCCGGGCGGTGAGGGCGCCCACGCCCAGGGCCCGGGCTACGGCCACCCGCTCCTCGTCGAGCCGCTCCAGCAGTGCCGCCACCGACGGGGTGATGCCTTCCACGTAATGACGGAAGGCGCCGCCCGTGGACTCGACCCGTCCCGCGTTCAGAAGGGTGACTCCGGGATGGAAGATCGCACCCACGTTGTCCAGCGAGGTCTTCCAGACCCAGCGGGCCGGCATGAACTGGGGCAGGGCGGGCTTGATCGCCGCCAGCAGTTCGCCCGTGCGCGAGGCCGGCAACGCCGCCGCCAGCACCCTCCGCTTGACGCCGTGAATGCGGGCATGGCAGGGCCCCACCTTGCGGCTGGCGTAGGGGAAGGTTTGCGCCTCGCCCAGGGTCACGTCCGCGGTGCAGCCCTCCTCCCGCAGCACATGGGCAAACTCGACAGCCCCGGCGGTGCGGCCGGGGAGCAACAGCACCCGCTGGCCGTCCCGCAGGTGGGGTGCGCAGAGGCGGGCCATCTCCCGGTGCGCCGAGGCGGGCAGCGCCACCAGCAGGACGTCGGCCCACTCCAGCGCCTCGGCCAGGGTTTCCGCCACCCGCACAGGTCCGAACCCCTCCACTTCGCCCTCCAGGAACACGCCGCCCGCGGCGCGTACCGGCTCCAGCGCCGCCGGGCTGCGCGCCCACAGTGCGACGGGGAAGCCCATCACGCCCAGATGTCCCGCCAGTGCGAGCCCGCCGTGCCCTGCACCTATCACGCAGTACCGCAGCATGTTCTCCACCCTCCTCATCGGCGCTATAGCTGGCACCCGGCCAGGCTTGGGGAACGGAAAAGGCGCCGGCCGAAATCGGCCGACGCCCGCCTGAAGGCACAGCAGGGCTCAAGGTCTGGCGACCCCCATTGGGAAATGGAGAACAAATGGAAGGGCCCACCACCTTGACCACGCTTACGAGGTTAGCTGACGGACTCGGAGCGCCAAAGCGTGCCCCTACGCATCCTCCGCTCCAGCCGGAGCCTCGGGTGCGATTCGCCCCAGAGATGTGGGTCCCCCGCTCCCCGCTCGCCACGGGGATTCAGCGATCAGGCGGGTCCTGCACTATTCCGCTTCCGCAAGCGAGACTATTCTAGCAACTGTCCCGGAGCTCGTCAACCTCTTTCTGGCAGTTGCTCAGAAGGCCGGGATGACGGCACCGCCATACTTCTCGTTGATGAACTTGGCCACGGCGTCAGACCGCAGCAGGGTCATCAGCTTCTGGATCTCCGGCCGGTCCTCGTCGCCCTTGCGGACGGCGACGACATTGGCGTACGGGTTGTCCTCAGCCGACTCCCGGGCAAGCACGGTGGCCTTCACGCCCAGGTTCTTCTCCGCGTCCAGGTAGTAGTTGGTGTTGATCACCGCCGCGTCCACGTCCTGCAGGCTGCGGGGCAGGTACTCGGCCTGAAGCATCTGCAGGTTCAGGTTCCGGGGGTTCTCCACCACGTCCTTGGGCGTGGCCTCAACGCCGACCCCCTCCTTCAGGGTGATCAGCCCCTGGTCAGCCAGCAGCTTGAGCGCCCGGCCGGCGTTGGTCGGGTCGTCGGGGATGGAGACCGTCGCACCATCGGGCAGCTCGCTCAGGCTGTTCACCTTGATCGAGTAGAGCCCCAGCGGCTCCAGGTGGACGGCTCCCACCGACACCAGGTCGAGCCCGCGCTCCTTGTTGGAGTTGTTCAGATAGGGCAGGTGCTGGAAGTAGTTGGCATCCAGATCCCCTTCCGCCAGAGCGATGTTGGGCTGCACATAGTCGGTGAACACCACGATCTCCAGGTTAATCCCCTCGGCCGCCGCCTCGTCCTTGATCGACTCCAGGATCTCGGAATGCGGAGTGACCGTGGCCCCCACCTTCAGGGTCACCTGCTCCTGCTGCTGAGAGGGCTGCCCTCCCTGCTCTCCCTGCACGGGAGCCTTGCTGGCACCGCCGCAGCCCGCCAGGAGCCCCAGCGACAGGACCAGAGCCAGCACGAGACGCACATTCCGGTTCATCTCACACTCACCTTCCTCAATTTCTGTTGCGTCTATTTATGCGTAAACCTGTTTGCCAGGTTATCGCCAATCCACTGCATCACCTGGACCAGGACCACCAGGACAACCAGGCTGACGTACATCACGTCCATCTGAAAGCGGTTGTATCCCCACTTGACGGCCACGTCGCCCAGGCCGCCGCCGCCGATGGCGCCGGCCATGGCCGAGTAGCCCACCAGGTTGACCAGCATCAGTGCGGTGCCCCGCACCAGGGAGGGCCTGGCCTCGGCCAGCAGGACCTTGGTGACCACCTGCCAGTTGGTGGAGCCCATGGCGAGGGCGGCCTCGACCAGGCCGGGGCTCACCTCGTGGAGCGCCTGCTCCACGACCCGGGCCATAAACGGAACGGCCGCCACCACCAGCGGCACGATGGCCGCCGTGGTGCCGATGGAGGTATGCACGATCGCCCGGGTGAGCGGGGCCACGGCCACCATCAGGATCACGAAGGGCGTGGAGCGCCCGATGTTGACCAGCACCCCGAGCGTGCGGTTCAGGGCCGGTGCCTGCCAGATCCCGCCCCGGGCGGTGATCACCAGCAGCACGCCCAGCGGCACGCCGAAGAGCAGCGTGAACAGGGCCGCAACCCCCGTCATGTAAAGCGTCTCCAGGGTTGCCTTGAAGATCATCGGCCCCAGGTCAGCCACGCTGGATCACCTCCGGTGAGACGCCGCGCGCCTCCAGGTACTGCAGGGCGGCCTGCACGTCCTCCGGCCGGCCCGTGAGCTCCACCAGCAGCCGGCCCACGGTGGTCCCGGCGATGCGCTCGACGGCACCCTGCACGATGTTGGCATCCACCTGGAAATTCCGAACCACCGAGCTGATGAGCGGCTCCTCGGCCGACTGGCCCACGAAGAACAGCGCCACCAGGACGCCCTGCGGGCTCACGTGAAAACCCGTGTCGCGGAACGGCTCGTAGAGGAGCTGCCGCAGCCGTGAGCCCGGCCGCCCGACCAGTTCCAGCACCCGGCCCTGCTCCACCAGCTGTCCTTCCTCCAGAATGGCCACCGAGTCGCAGACCTGTTTCACGACCTCCATCTGGTGTGTGATCAGCAGGATGGTCAGCCCGAGCCGCCGGTTGATCTCGCGCAGCAGGTCGAGCACGGACCGGGTGGTGTCGGGGTCGAGGGCGGAGGTCGCCTCGTCGGAGAGCAGGAGCTTGGGGCCGAGCGCCAGGGCCCGGGCGATGCCCACCCGCTGCTTCTGCCCGCCGGAGAGCTGCGCCGGGTAGGCGCCGGCCTTGTCGGACAGGCCCACCAGGGCCAGCAGCTCCGCCACGCGCTCGTTGATGCGCTGCCGGGGCCAGCCCGCCACTTCCAGGGGGTAGGCCACGTTGCCGGCGACCGTGCGGGAGTCGAACAGGTTGAACTGTTGGAAGATCATGCCCATCTCCCGGCGCACCGCCCGCAGTTCGGCAGGGGAGAGGCGGGTGATCTCACGCCCGTCCACCCATACCTCACCCGACGTCGGCCGCTCCAGCAGGTTGACGCACCGGATCAGGGTCGACTTGCCGGCGCCGCTCTGCCCCAGGATGCCGAAGATCTCGCCCTTCGGCACCCGCAGGCTCACGTTCCGCAGCGCCACCGTCTCTTGCCCGTTCTGCCTGAACACTTTGGTGAGGTCCTTGAGTTCAATCACCCCGGAATCACCGCCATACTGCACAGCAATAGAAAAGTGCGCCCGAAAAGAGGCGCACAGAAAAAGGTCAAGTTCTTCCGGCTGCCTCTTATCTTCGGGAAGGCAAGTGCCTTCCACCAGGAATTGGCACCGTTGCACGCGGGATACGTGCCGGTTGCCGTGGCGTCATCGGGCCAGTCCCTCAGCCTACTCTGGATAAGAGTCAACGCTATGTAGTTGTGTTGAGCCTTACATTACCACGGTGCGTGGCACCCGTCAACAGGGAAATGTGTAATTGCTGGTCTCATCCGACCGTCATCAGGGTCATCAGTCGCTCGCGGGGGGCCGTGCCCTCCAGGTGGGTCGTGGCCAGGATGTTCGCCCCGCAGGTGAGGGCCCTGGCCTGCAGAACGGGATCGTCGGTGGCCACCCACAGGTCGGCCCGGGGCAGGCAGAGCCGCGCGATCGCCAGCACCCGCAGCACATCGGCCCCCGGCGTGGCGGCGCGCAGGACCACCCCCGTGAAAGCCGCGTTCCGCAGCACTTCCAGGTCGTCCGCCACGTCCTCACTGGTCTGGCCGGGAACGCCCACGCACAGTCCGCCCGTCACGCGGTAGTTGAGGCCCCGGAGCCAGAGGCAGCGGGTGAGGCGTTCGGCCGGCGAATGGCCGGGATGCAACCGGGCGTACAGCTGCGGGTTACTGCACTCGTGGGGCAGGAGATACTCCTCGGCCCCCGCCTGCCGCCACAGCGCGTACACCTCGTAGGGACGCTCGCCCATCCCGAGCGCAACCCACATGCCCATGTGGGTGCGAATCTCCCGGATGAGGACCGCCACCTCCTCCACGGCCTCATATGCCGACGACGCGCACAGCAGGACGGACTCGCATCCCTGCTGCCAGGCGTTCCCGATGATGTCGAGGGCGCGGGCCCGACTCCCGACGGTCTCCACGTCCACCAGGGTTCGCAGCGACGGCTGGTCGCCTTTCGTCTGCCGGCAGATGCGTCCGGCCACCTCCAGCAGGCTCTGGTACTCGCTCTCGTCGGCCCGGAGCATCAGCAGTATCTCTCGCCGGCTCGGCGGCCGCCCAGCCTTGGCACGACGCAGGACTGGTCCGATCACCAGAGATCACCCGCCTATTGTGACAGACTTCACAAATATCGTACCCGAATGGGTGCTAATGGTCTATTCGGGGAAAGGGCCATTTGGAGATGGCCCTTTTGGTTTATAGACCCAGCATTTAAGGTCTCCACCCGATTTCGGATGACGCGATCCAGTCTGCCACCTGCGCCGCGACCTCCTTCCGGCCGCGTTCCAGGGCCAGGAAGTGCCCCCGCCCCGCGAGGACGCGACACACCGCGTGGCGGCTGGACACGTGGCTGACCAGGTACGCCGCGCTTTCCGGTGCGATCCACCTGTCGCGGTCGCCCTGCAGTGCGAGCACGGGAGCGGTGACCCGTCCCAGGTCTCGGCGCACGAGGCGGGCCAGGCGCACCAGGGAGCGTATGGCGCCGGGAGGCGGGTTCAGGTAGCGGGCGAGGTGATCCATGAGCGGGGCGGGGTCTTCCAGAAGGACGGGAACCGCCAGGGTGCAGACCGAGCCGACCTCCCGGCGGGCCGCGACATGAAGGGCGATCAGCCCGCCCATGGAAAAGCCGACCAGGTGGACATGCGCACATTCGGCCTCCAGATGCTCCAGGGCCTGCTCGGCGCCCCGGATCCAGTGCCGGAACCGGGTGCGCGCCAGTTCCGGCGGTGCGCCGCCGTGCCCGGGCAGCACGGGCGCCGCCACCGTGTAGCCCCGCTCCGCCAGGGCGGCGACCACCGGGCCGATCTCGGCCGGCGAACCGCCGAAGCCGTGCAGGGCCAGGCAACCGACCGGACCGCCCCGGACGAACACCGGCTCACCGCTGCGGGCGACGATCGGCATGGCACACCCCCCACAAACGAACAAGGGGCCAGACTTGCGCCCGACCCCCTTTCGCACCTATATCGCTGCGTAACACTAACCCCGCGTCTCCAGGAAGAGCATGACCACTGACGTGAGGATAAAGAGCACAGCGAAGGCCATGCTGAACCGGTTCAGGATCTCGTCCAAGCCCTTCTTCTTCCCGAAGATCTGCTCGCCGGCGCCTGCGATGGAACCGGAGAGGCCCGCGCTCTTGCCGGACTGCATGAGAACCGTCGAGATCAGGCCAAGCGCAAACAGGGTATGAAGCACCAGCACGAATGTCGTCATTGCTTCACCCCCTCCTGCTGCCCATGTTAGCTTGTCAATTGTACCACATCGCGGTGAATCGTACAATCAATCAGGAACCGGGGCCGCCAAACTTCGACAAGTTTCGCAACCCCGGTCTGATATCCTGATGGCGGAGGCTGGCGGCCAGTCCCGGAAAGGAGGGGCCAGCCATGGTGAAGATCACGATCGAGATTGGACCCAAAGCGGTTCAGTCGATCATCGTCATCGCAACCTTGCTGGTCCTCTCCGCTATCAGGTAGCGGCGAGGCCACGCTTCGCCGGCATCTGTACGGTGGGACGGCGACAGCGGCCTCCAGTTGGGCGCCCGGCCAGTCTGGCGCCCAACCTCATTCTACCCACGTGACGCCGGGCTCAATCCTACTTCTTCCGGCCCTTGATGACGGAGAGGCCAGCGAAGATGGCGGCGTCGCCCAGCTCCTCCTCGATGCGCAGCAGCTGGTTGTACTTGGCCACCCGGTCGGTGCGGGACGGGGCGCCGGTCTTGATCTGCCCGCAGTTGAGCGCCACGGCCAGGTCGGCGATGGTGGTGTCCTCCGTCTCGCCGGACCGGTGGGACATCACGGCAGTGTAGCCCGCCCGGTGGGCCATGGCCACGGCCTCCATCGTCTCGGTCAGGGTGCCGATCTGGTTGACCTTCACCAGGATGGAGTTGGCCGCGCCGGCCTCGATGCCCCGGGACAGCCGCTTGGTGTTGGTGACGAAGAAATCGTCGCCCACCAGCTGCACCCGGTCGCCCAGCCGCCGGGTGAGTTCGACCCAGGCGTCCCACTCGTCCTCGGCCACGCCGTCCTCGATGGAGACGATCGGGTACTGCCGGGTCCAGCTGTCCCACAGGTCGATCAGCTGCTCGGTGGTGAGGACCTTGTTGCCCTCGCCGGCCAGCACGTACTTGCCGTCGTGGAAGAGCTCCGAGGAGGCGACGTCCATGCAGAGGAAGACGTCCTGCCCCGGCTTGTACCCGGCCTTCTCGATGGCCTCGAGGATGACGGTGATCGCCTCCTCGTTGGACTTCAGGTCGGGCGCGAAACCGCCCTCATCGCCGACGGCGGTGTTGTAGCCCTTCGCTTTCAGCACGGAGCGCAGGGCGTGGAAGACCTCGGCGCCCATGCGCAGCGACTCGGCGAACGACGGGGCCCCGGCGGGGAAGATCATGAACTCCTGCATGTCGACGTTGTTGTCCGCGTGCTTGCCGCCGTTCAGGATGTTCATCATCGGCACGGGCAGGACGCGGGCGTTCAGGCCGCCCACGTGGCGGTAGAGCGGGATGCCCAGGGCCGCGGCGGTGGCGCGGGCGGCGGCCAGCGAGACGCCCAGAATGGCGTTGGCGCCCAGCTTCGCCTTGTTGGGGGTGCCGTCGAGCCGGATCAGCGTCTGGTCCAGTTCCACCTGATCCGCGGCGTCCAGACCCGTAACCGCCTCGGCGATCACCTCGTTAACGTTCCGGACCGCGTTCAGCACGCCCTTGCCGCCGTAGCGGGACTTGTCGCCATCGCGCAGCTCCACCGCCTCGAACTGACCGGTGGAAGCGCCCGAGGGCACGATCGCCCGGCCGGACGCGCCGGAGGAGAGCATCACCTCGACCTCAACGGTGGGGTTGCCGCGGGAATCCAGGACCTCGCGCGCGTGCACATTCACGATCGTCGTCATGGGAAATCAGGCTCCTTCCGCGTTTTTCACCAGCAGCGAATCGGCATCCATCTGCGGCGGCTTGGGCAGGCCGATGATCTCCAGCAGCGTCGGCGCCACGTTGGCCAGCACGCCGGGCTTCAGCTTGGCCGTCAGCCGCTGGTCGTCGACGAGGATGCAGGGGACGGGGTTCAGCGTGTGGTTGGTGTGCGGCGTGCCGGTCTCGTAGTCGATCATCTGGTCGCAGTTGCCGTGATCGGCGAGGATGATGGCCGCACCGCCCTTGGCCAGCAGGGCGTCCACCACCTGGCCGAGGCACTCGTCCACCGCCTCCACGGCCTTCACGGCCGCCTCCAGCACGCCGGTGTGGCCCACCATGTCGGGATTGGCGAAGTTGAGCACGATGAAGTCGGTCTTATCCTGCTCAACCCACTTCACCGCCTCGCGGGCCACCTCGTAGGCCGACATCTCCGGCTTGAGGTCGTACGTAGCCACCTTCGGCGAGGGGATCAGCACCCGTTCCTCGCCGGGGAAAACCCGCTCCTCGCCGCCGTTGAAGAAGTAGGTGACGTGCGCGTACTTCTCGGTCTCGGCGATGCGCAGCTGGCGCAGGCCGGCCTCGGAGACCACCTGGCCCATCGGCACGTCCACGAACTGGGGACCGAACGCAACGGGGATGTCGGTGAAGGTCTGGTCGTACTGGGTCATGGTGACCAGCGGGACGGGCCGGAAGTCCTCGGGGCGCTTGAAACCGTCGAAAGCGGTCTCGTGCAGGGCGCGCACAAGCTGCCGCGCCCGGTCGGGCCGGAAGTTGAAGAAGATCACCCCGTCATCGGGCCCCAGGCGGCCGTCCACGCCCTCGATCACCGTGGGCAGCACGAACTCGTCGGTCTCGCCCCGGGCGTACGCTTTCTCGATGGCGTCTTGGATGGAAGACGCCCGCTCGCCCTCACCCCGGGTGATGGCCAGGAACGCCTTCTGCGTGCGGTCCCAGCGCCGGTCGCGGTCCATGGCGTAGTACCGGCCGGCGATGGTGGCAATTCGGCCGACGCCGACCTCCTTCAGCTTGGCCTCCACCTGCTCCAGATAGGGAAGGGCGGACTTGGGCGGCACGTCGCGGCCGTCCAGGAAGGCGTGGACATACAGCCGCTCCACCTTCTCCCGTGCGGCCAGCTCGATCAGGGCCATCAAGTGGTCCATGTGGCTGTGCACGCCGCCGTCGGAGACGAGTCCCATCAGATGCAGGGCAGCGCCGGGCTTCCGGGCCCGCTCCAGGGGCAGTTGCCACGCGGGCAGCGTGAAGAACGAGCCGTCGCGAATGGCGCGATGGATGCGAACCAGAGTCTGGTAGACGATGCGCCCCGCCCCGAGGTTCAGGTGGCCCACATTCGAGTCACCCATCTGCCCGGGTAGCAGGCCCACCGCCTCTCCCGATGCCGTGAGGGTCGTGTGGGGGTACCGGGCCATCAGCCGGTCAAAGTTGGGATGCCGGGCGATCGCCACCGCATTGCCCCGGGGATTGGGGTTGATCCCCCACCCGTCCAACACGATCAACGCTACGGGTCTGCGATAGGCGGACAACGTACCGGGTCACCTCCTGCACTCCTCATTAAAGTCTGCGGGCGACTCCCACCGCATACCGCAGCACTTTTGCAAAGCCATTTTACCAAAGTTGGGTCGGCCTGTGGAAGAGCTTTCCCCCAATTCTTTTGCGCTTTTCGATGGTAGTGTGCGCGCCCGAGCCGTATCCCCGTGCAGACTAAAGGCGTCCTAAGCACGAAGAGATACCATACGGGGTATCATTGAGCAGGAGGGAGCGCTCATGGCGCAGTACACGGTTCCGATCACCGATGCCACCTTCGAGGCGGAGGTGCTGCAGTCGGACTTGCCGGTGCTGGTCGATTTCTGGGCCCCCTGGTGCGGTCCCTGCCGCATGATCGGCCCGATCCTGGAAGATTACGCAAGGGACAACGGCCACCGCATCAAGATTGCCAAGCTCAACGTGGACGAGGAGCAGCACTGGGCGGGCCAGTTCGGCGTGATGTCGATCCCGACCATGATCCTCTTCCATAAGGGCAAGCCCATCGGTCAACTGGTGGGCTTCCGGCCGAAGCACGAGATGTATCAGATCCTGGACAACGCCCTGGCGCAGCTGGAGACGGCTTCATAGGAGACCTGTCCGGCGACCCGACTGCGGGGACGCCGGGAGCGCCACGACGAGGAAGACGCGGCAGGCAGCGGGAGGACCCGGACGACGAGGGGTGACGTGCGGCAAACAGGACCGGGCGGCAGCGCCCGGTCCTTCGTCGCGTCAGCCTGGTTTTCAGCCCAACTTGATGAACTGCTCGACCACTTCATCCACCGCGGCGGTGGGGTCCTCTCCCCGCTTCAGGGCCTCAATCACCTGGAGGCCCATGTTGCACGCGGCAGCTTTCATGCCCACGCGGTTGATGGCTGCCTTCATCGCACCCAACTGGATGAGGATCTGCTCGCAGTCCTGACCCTCTTCCAACATCCGCTGCACGCCCCGGGCCTGGCCCTCGATCCGCTTCAGACGGCGCATCAGGTCCTGGTACAACGCCGGGTTGGTCTCCTTGATGTTCACGTGCAACCACCCCCTGACCCCAGATTACTGTACCCCGTACCCTGTGTCAAAGGGACAGCCCGCGATCGGCGCCCTGCCGGTCCGCATCATGGTCAAGGGCCCGCCGCACCTGGTGCGACGGGCCCTGCGCGTCTTCTGCTCTACCGCGCCGCCTCGCAAATGGCGGCGAACGAAGCGGGATCGAGGCTGGCGCCGCCGACCAGGGCGCCGTCGATGTCCGGCTGGGTCATGTAGCTGCCGATATTGGCAGGCTTCACCGAGCCGCCGTACTGGATGCGCACCTTGGCCGCGGCCTCGGCCCCGTAGACCTCCGCCACCACTGCGCGCACGGCGGCGATGGTCCGCTGCGCCTCGGCCGGGTCACAGTTCCTGCCCGTGCCGATGGCCCACACGGGCTCGTAGGCGATGATCATCTCGGCCACCTGCTCGGCCATCAGCCCCTCCAGGCCGGCCAGCAGCTGCCGGCGGTTGACCGCGTCGGTCTGCCCGGCCTCCCGCTCCGCGAGCGTCTCGCCGACGCAGAGGATCGGCGTGAGGCCGTAGCGCACCGCCGCCCGCACCTTGGCGCCCACCCGCTCGTCGGTCTCGCCGAAGATATGGCGCCGCTCCGAGTGGCCGAGAATCACGTACCGGCAGCCGATCTCGGTCAGCATCTCGCCCGCGATCTCGCCGGTGTAGGCGCCCGGATCGTGCTCACACATGTTCTGCGCACCGAGGCCGACGTTCGACCCTTTCAGCCCCTCGGCCACCGCCGCGAGGGCGGTGAACGGCGGGCAGATGATCAGTTCCACGCCGCTGAGGCCGGCGACCCGGGGCAGGAAGTCGGCGACGAACTGCCGGGCGGCCGCCTGCGTCTTGTTCATCTTCCAGTTCGCAGCAATTACCGGTACCCGCATGGCATGGCTCCTCCTTTGCACACATCCGCCCCGGCTACCGGCCCCAGTCGGCGATCAGCCAGGGCTTGCCCGGCCGCTCCCGCACCAGCAGGAAGTAGGACCACTGCGGCCCTTCCGCCAGAGTCGGGTCGCGGCGCTCCTCGGTCGGGACCAGCTCCAGTTCGTACTCGACCCGCAGCATCTGCTGCTCACCGTACCCCGGTATCCGCGGCGCCGGCGCGTCCGGTGCGGGCGACACGCGGGTCACGCGCGCCGCCCGCACCGACAGCCGCCGCTTGTCCAGGGTGGCGGGCCCGTTGTACAGGCGGGCCCGCTCCGGGGTCAGCGTGGCCAGAATCCACTCGAGGTCGTGCGCCACCAGGGCGCGGAAGTGCTCCTGCACCACCTCTTCAGGTTCGGCCCGGTCCCGCCGGAGCATCCACCTGGCCGCTGGCGAATCCGCCCTCCGGCGACCGAGAAGCCGGTCGAGAAGGCCCATTTACTCCTTGGTCTCCAGGCAGGCGACGCCGGGAAGCTCACGGCCCTCCAGGAACTCGAGGGAGGCGCCGCCGCCCGTCGAAACGTGCGTCATCCGATCTGCGAGGCCGGCGGCCTCCACAGCGGCCACGGAATCGCCGCCGCCCACGATCGTCACGCCTTCGGTGTCGGCCATCGCCTGCGCCACGGCGAAGGTGCCGCGGGCGAAGGGCTCCATCTCGAACACGCCCATCGGCCCGTTCCATACGATGGTCCTGGCAGTACGGATCGTCTCGCCGAAAATCCGGGCGCTCTCCGGGCCGATGTCCAGCGCCATCCAGCCCTCCGGCACCGCGTCGGCCGGAACGACCTTGTGCTCGGCATCCGCCTTGAACTCGGCGGCCACGACCAGGTCAACCGGCAGCAGGATCTTGTCGCCGCCCTTGCCCAGCAGCTCCCGGGCGGTCTCCACCCGGTCCTCCTCCACCAACGACTTGCCGGTGGCCAGGCCCTTGGCCCGCAGGAAGGTGTTGGCCATGCCGCCGCCGATGATGAGCCGGTCCACCTTCGTGAGGAGGTTCTCGATGACCATGATCTTGTCCGAAACCTTGGCGCCGCCGATGATGGCCACGAACGGCCGGTCAGGGGCAGACAGGGCCTTGCCCATGGTGTCGACTTCCTTCTGCATCAGGAAGCCGGCCACCCGGACCTGCATGTGGTCGGCCACCCCGCGGGTGGAGGCGTGGGCCCGGTGAGCGGTGCCGAAGGCGTCGTTGACGTAGATCTCGCCCAGGCGCGCCAGCTTGGCCGCGAAGTCCGGATCGTTCTTCTCCTCCTCGGCGTAGAAGCGGAGGTTCTCCAGCAGTACCACGGAGCCGGGCGTCTGCCGGGCCACCAGTTGCTCCACTTCCTCGCCGATGCAGTCGGAGGCAAAGACCACCTCCTTGCCCAGCAGCTGGCTCAGCCGCTCAGCACAGGGGGCCAGCGAGTAGGCCTCGTTCCGCTTGCCCTTGGGGCGCCCCAGGTGTGAGGCGAGCACCACGATGGCCCCTTCGTCCGCCAGGTACCGGATCGTCGGCAGCGCTGCCCGGATGCGGGTGTCATCGGTGATGCGGCCATTCTCCAGGGGCACGTTGAAATCGACCCGCACGAACACACGCTTTCCCTTGACGTCGATGTCGCGCACAGTCTTCAGCGGCATGTGTCTCGTCCACCTTTCTCATCGGGCGCCCCGCCTGCGGACGGCGCCGGGATACTTTGTTAAATGCCTCTACAAAAGGTTTACCACGCGCAAGGAAAAATCCCTGCTCCGCTGCGTAGTATTCGTCCCCATCTGCGACGGGATGTGGCGGCAACAATACCCAATCGGTATCGATACACCCGAATAGATTCTTTTTATGGTATGGTTACAGTAGCTCTATCGCGACGAGTAAGCCGGGGGCATGTGAAGCCATGGACGTACAAGGCCTGGAGGCCTTCTGGTGGATTGCCAAGACGGGTAGTTTCAACCGGGCGGCGGAGCGCCTGTTCCTCACCCAGCCTTCCGTAACCGCCCGCATACAGGCCCTGGAAAAGGAACTGGGACAGAAGCTGTTTGAGCGCCGGCCGAGAGGGGTCCGCCTCACCGACGCTGGGCGCGCCCTGCTGCCCCACGCCGAGCGCGTGCTCCAGGACATCAAGCGGGCCCGGCAGGCCATGCTTGACCTGCAGACCGCCTCCGGCGGCACCCTGTCGGTGGGGTCGGCGCTCACCACCTCGGCCTACCTCCTGCCGGAGATTCTCACGCGGTTCAAGGCCAGGCACCCGAAGGTGGAGGTGCTGGTGCACACCGGCCGCTCCCACCAGGTGCAGCAGCTGGTGCTGGACGACACCGTGCAGGTCGGCCTGGTCCACGCACCCCTCCCCGCCCACGCCGACATCGTCGCCTACCCCCTGTCGGAGGAGCAGATCCTGCTGGTCGTTCCCCCCGACCACCCGGTGGCCAGCCGCGACGAGGTCTCCCTCGAGGAGCTGACGCAGGAGTCGTTCATCACCACCGACCGGGCCTCGGGATACTGGGCCCTGGTCGAGCAGTGGTGGACGAGCCAGGGCTTCGTCCCTCATATTACAATGGAACTGGACTCCATTGAAGCGGCCAAGCGGATGGTGCTCTGCGGCCTCGGGCTCACCCTCTTGCCCCAGTCCACCGTGCAGAACGAGATCGCCCTGAAGCAGGTCGTGGCCGTGCCGCTGAAGAACAGCGCCAACCTGCGGCGCCAGAACATCCTCATCTACCGGCGGGGCAAGATCTGGAGCGGCACCGCCCGGGCCTTCCTGCGGGTGGTGGAGGAGCAGTTCGACATCACCCTGGACCTCGACGACGACCCGGGATGAGGGCGTGATTTCAGAAAAAAGGCTGCGCTTCCACAAGGGAGCGCAGCCTTTGTCGTGCTAGCCGTAGCGCCGCCGCTGCCCGGCATTGGGCAGCCCCATCTCGTCGCGGTACTTGGCCACGGTGCGGCGGGAGATGCGAACGCCCCGGGCGGCGAGGGCGTCGGTGAGCGCCTGATCCGAGAGCGGCGCCGCCGGGTCCTCCTGCCGGATCAGCTCGGCGATGAGCCGCTTCACCGCGTCGGCGGCCAGGCCCTCGCCCCTCTCGGTCGTCACGCCGCTGGAGAAGAAGTACTTCAGCTCGAAGGTGCCCTGCGGCGTCTGGGCCCACTTGCCGCTGGTCGCCCGGCTGACGGTGGACTCGTGCACGCCCACGACCTCGGCCACCTCGCGGAGGGTGAGCGGCCGCAGGTAGCCAGGACCCCGGTCGAAGAAGTCGCGCTGGAACCGTACGATCGCCTCGGTGACCCGGAGCAGCGTCTGCCGCCGCTGCTCGATCGCCTTGATGAACCAGAGCGCCGACTGAATCCGCTCCTCCATGTAGCGGCGCGTCGCACCGTCCGCCTGGTCGAGCAGGTCCCTGTACTGGCTCGACACCCGGAGCCGGGGAAGGGGCGACTCGTTGACGAGCACCACGTACTCGCCGGCCACGCGCTCCACGACCACGTCCGGAACCACGTACCGCGCCTCGTCCGGGCGGCCGAAGCGCCGGCCGGGCTTGGGATCGAGGGTGCGGATGGCGTCGGCTGCCGCCTGCACCTCCGCACACGTCACCCCCAGCCGCTGGGCGATGCGCGGAATGCGCCCGGCCGCCAGGTCGTCGAGGTGGTCTGCGATCAGCCTCGGCACCAGCGGGTTCGGGTCTCCCAGCGAGGCCCACTGGATCAGGAGGCACTCCTGGAGCGAACGGGCCCCTACCCCGGGCGGCTCCAGCGACTGCACAACCGCCAGGGCCGCCTCCACCTGCTGCAGAGGCACCCGCAGCTGCTCCGCCACCTCCTCGAGGCGCACCCGGAGGTAGCCGTACTCGTCGAGGCAGCCCACGAGGAAGCGGGCAATGCGCCGCTCTGCCGGATCCAGCCGCATGAGCCCCAGCTGTTCTTCCAGGTGCTCGGTCAGCGTGGGCAGCCGGGGCGTGAAGGCCTCGAAGGAGGTCTCCTCCGCCGGCTCCGGCGTCGGGTCGTCCCCGTAGCCGCTGCCCTGGCGCAGGAAGTCGAGCAGGCGTCCCAGGTCGCCCTGGGCGTCACCGTCGGCCGCCTCCCGCGGCTCCGCCTCCAGAAAGGGGTTCTCCAGCAGCTGGGCGGCGATCAGTTCTCCCAGCTCTGCGACCGGTTGCTGTAGAACGGCAAAGGCCTGCCGCAGTTCCGGGGTCATGACCAGCCGCTGCGTCTGCTGCAGCTTGAGGCTGAAGCCGAGGCGCATCGCCCACACCCCCTTCAGTGTCCTCTGATGCAGGCTATTCGCCCCGGCTGCCCCGCTTTCCTCGCGGGCTCAGTTGCAAAATCTGTGCCATCGGCTCGGGTGTGTCCCGCCGATCAGTTATCGAAGTACATCTCGAACTCAACCGGCTGCGGGTACGTCTCGAGCCGGCGAATCTCCTCCTCCTTCAGTGCGATGAAGGTCTCGATCAGGTCCTCCGAGAACACGTCGCCTTCCAGCAGGAACTCGTGGTCGGCCCTGAGCGCCGCCACGGCTTCCCGCAGCGAGGTCGGAGCGGTCTTCAGCTGCGCCAGGGCCGCGTCCGGCAGGCGGTGGATGTCGACGTCGATGGGCCCGAAGCCGGCATCGGACGGGTCGATGCGCCGCCGAATGCCGTCGAGGCCCGCCATGAGCTGGGCCGCCAGCGCCAGGTACGGGTTGGCCGTCGGGTCCGGCGTGCGGAACTCGATCCGAGTGGTCCTGGCCGAGGAGAAGTTGGTGGGAATACGGATGGCGGCCGACCGATTGGCCCGGGAGAAGACGAGGTTGACCGGCGCCTCGTACCCGGGAACCAGCCGCTTGTACGAGTTGGTGGTCGGGTTGGTGATGGCCAGGAGCGCAGGAGCGTGGTGGAGCAGGCCCCCGATGTACCAGAGGGCCAGCTGGCTGAGATTGGCGTAACCGCTCGGGTCGTAGAACAGGTTCACGCCGTCCTTGGTCAGCGACTGATTGCAGTGCATCCCGGAGCCCGAGTTGGCGTAGAGCGGCTTCGGCATGAAGGTGGCCGTCTTGCCGTATGCCCGTGCGACGTTCTTCACCGTGTATTTGTAGAGCATCGCCTTGTCGGCCGTGTCGACCAGCGTGGAGCAGCGGAAGTTGATCTCGTTTTGGCCGGCCGAGGCGACCTCGTGGTGGTGCCGCTCCACCACCAGGCCCATCTCCTGCAGGTGGCGCGTGATGGCGGTGCGGATGTTGGTCTGACCGTCGATGGGCAGCGCCCGCAGGTAACCCTGCTGGTGTTTGACCTTGTACCCGCCGCTTGGCCCGTCCGCCCGTCCCGGGTGCCAGTGGGCCTCGTCGGACTCCACGTAGTAGAACGAGGCGTCGGGGCGGGTCTGGAACCGGACGCTGTCAAAAAGGAAGAACTCGATCTCGACGCCCCAGTACGAGTCGTCCGCGATGCCGCTCTGCCGCAGGTACTCCTCGGCCCTGCGGGCGACGGCGCGCGGGTCGCGGCTGTACGGCTTCGGCCCGGGCTCCATCACGTCGCCCATGAGGGAGAGCGTCGGCCCCTCGAGGAAGGGGTCCCGGACGGGGGTGGAAGTGTCGGGCATCAGGACCATGTCGGACTCCGCAATCCCGCGAAACCCCCGAATCGACGAACCGTCGAAAGCGAACCCCTCCACAAGCTGTTCGGCATCGATGACGGCCACCGGAACGGTGAGATGGTGCAGCATGCCCAGCAAGTCAACAAACTTCACGTCAACCATCTGAAAGCCCTGTTCGGCAATGATCCCCAGCACGCGATCGACCTGCGCCATAATCCCATTCTCCCCTTCACAACAGATTGGAGCATCTGGTTACGGCTACTGGACATCAAGGGGATGGCGTCTGGTCGGTCCGCCGCTGGAGTTCGGCGCGGTTCCTGCCGGCTCAGGCGGAGCGAACCGGCGAAACCGCCGGGGTCGGAAGCCGCTCCGCAGACCGGTCTCGCATTTGCGCAGGCCCTTGCGCCGCGACGACGGCCAGACGCCTGCGCGCCGTCAATGGAACCGGATCCGCCTCGGTGCACAGGCGGTGGCGCCCCTTGCTGCGAGCGGGCGCAATCCGCACGTGTTGCTTCCACTGCCGCCATGAACAGGCGGCGAGCCGGACGAGGTACACCCGTGCGCCCGCGTGACCACAAGCGTTTGGCGGAACCCCGCGTTTCACAGCTTCCAACCCCCCTTGCCTGGGTGATGCCCACTTACACCGCACATCACCCGTATTTCTTAACAGATTAGGCGTTCCGCCCTCAACGCGTCAACAGCATGCCGGGCATTTCAGCATGCTGTGTTGGAATGCACGCCATGCCGATCAGTCACCAGCGTGGGCCAGGAACCGCCGTGTCTCCGCGCACCGCGGCCGCGTCAGTACCTCAGCGGCCGGCCCCTCCTCGACCAGCCGGCCGCCGTCAAAGAAGGCGACTCGATCAGCCACCCGCCGCGCCTGGGCCATGGAATGGGTGACGACGACCACCGCCATGCGGCGGCGCAGCTCGCCGATCAGCGCCTCGACGGCTTCAGTGGCCGCCGGGTCCAGCGCGGCGCACGGCTCGTCCATCAGCAGCACCTCCGGCTCCATGGCGAGGGCGCGGGCCAGGCAGAGCCGCTGCTGCTGCCCTCCGGAAAGCCCGCGCGCGTCCTGGTGGAGCCGGTCCTTCACCTCATCCCAGAGGGCCGCCCGCCGCAGGGTCTCCACGACGATCCGGTCGAGTTCCTGCCCCCGCACCCCAAACAGCGCCGGCCCGAAGGCGACATTCTGATAGATCGACATCGGAAACGGGTTCGGCCGCTGGAAGACCATGCCTACCCGGCAGCGCAGTTCCCTCGGGTCCAGCCGCTCGATGGGCCGGCCGTCCAGCAGGATCCGCCCCTCCACCCGCGCGCCGGGCGTCAGGTCATGCATGCGGTTCAGGGATCGCAGGAAGGTGGACTTGCCGCAGCCCGACGGCCCGATGAGCGCCACGACCGACCGGTCGGGCACGGCCAGGCTGACGCCCCGCAGCACCTCCCGCTGGCCGTAGAACACCCGCAGCCCCCGGGTCTCGAGCTTGGGGCCCGCGCGCCCCCGGCCTTCCCGCATCACGCCTTCCGCCCCCTTCGCATCAACCAGTTGGCGAGCCCGTTGAGCAGCAGCACCCCAGCCACCAGGGCCAGGGCCGTGGCGTGGGCGCGGCCGTCCGACAGCCCCTCGCCGGCCAGGAGGTAAAGGTGCACCGCCATCGACCGACCCGAATCCAGCGGCGAGCGGGGGATGGACAGGTCCGTGCCGGCGGTGAGCAGCACCGCCGCCGTCTCCCCCACCGCCCGGCCCAGGGCCAGCATCGCCCCGGTCAGAATCCCCGGTGCGGCTTGCGGCAGCACCACCAGCCGGATGGCGTCCCACCGGGTGGCGCCCAGGGCGGCCGCCCCCTCCCGCAGGGATCGGGGCACGGCGGCCACGGCCTCCTCGCTGGTGCGGATGATGGTGGGCAGAAGCATCAGCGCCAGCGTGGCGCTGCCGGCAAGCAGCGAGGGCCCCCAGCCGAGGCGCACGACGAACAGTGCAAAGCCGAAGAGGCCGAAGAGGATCGAGGGCACCCCGGCCAGCGCCTCGGTCAGGGTGCGCACGGCCCCGACGAACCGCCCGGGCGGCGCGTACTCCACCAGCCAGAGGGCCGTGCCCAGCCCGAGCGGCAGCGCGAGGGCCATCGCACCGGCCGCCAGCCAGAGCGTGGAAAGGAGTGCGGGCAGGATGCCCCCTTCCCGCCCGGCCCGGGAGGGCATCGTGAACAGGAACTCCCACGTGAGGTTCCCGGCGCCCTGCACCACCAGCAGGGCCACCAGGCCGATCATCGTCGCGGACACCGCGAGCGCCAGTGCGCCAAGGAGCGGCCTCATCGCCCGCCGCCTCCTCTTCCGGCCGCGCGCCGGGCCAGCTGGTTCACGGCCAGGTTGAGCAAGAGGAGCAAGGCGCCGCTGGCGAAGAGCGCCTGCCGGTGGCGGCCGGTCGCGTAGGCCATCTCCAGGGCGATGTTGCCCGTGAGGGTGCGCACGGGGTCGAGGGGCGAGCGGGGCAGGGCGGCGGCGTTGCCGGTCACCATCAGGACGGCCATGGTCTCGCCCAGGGCCCGCCCCAGGGCCAGCACCACCGCGGCCGCAAGCCCGCCCCGGGCCGCCGGCAGGAGCAGCCGCCAGGCCACCTGGCCCGGAGAGGCGCCCAGCGCGTAGGCGCCCTCCCGCAGGGAGGGATCCACCGCCCGGAACGCGTCCTCCGCCACAGAGGCCATGGTGGGGAGCACCATCACCGCCAGCACGATGCAGCCGGCCAGGAGGCTGAGGCCGGGCCCGCCGAACCAGGCGCGGATCCACGGCACGACCAGGGTGAGCCCCAGGAAGCCGAAGACCACGCTGGGCACGGCGGCCATTCCCCGGAGCAGCGGCCGGACCAGGTCGGCCACTTGCGGGGGCGCCACCTCGCTCAGGAAGAGGCCCATGCCGATTCCCAGCGGCACGGCGCCCGCCAGGCTGCCCAGCGTGACCAGCACGGAGCCCGCGAGCAGCGGGAGCACGCCGAAGCGGCCCTCCTCCGGGCTCCACACCGCCCCGAACAGGTGCGGCAGGGCGGGCCAGCCTTCGACGGTGACGGCGAGAGCGATCAGGAGAATCCCCGCGGCGCTGACGAGGGCCGTGGCGGTGAGCGCCGCGCGCGCGAGGCGGTCCTGCACATCCGGACCTCCTTTCGGGCACCGCGTTTCTGAACGGATGGATATGCAGGACCGCCGCGGGAGAGACAGGCTATCGCGCGGGGAGCATCCCCTCCTCCGCCGCCAGCCGCTGCCCCGCCGGGCTCAGGGCGAACGCCAGGAAGGCCCGGGCCTCCCCGGCCGGTGGACCCAGGGTCACCAGGCTGAGCGGTCGCATGAGCGGGTAACCCGGCTCGCCGGGCAGGCGGCCGTCGACGCGGAGCAGCTTCACCCCGCCTGTACGGGCCACGCCCAGGCTCAGGTAGCCCACGGCGGCCGGGTCGGTCGCGACGATGCGCCGGATGACCCCGTTGCTGCTCTGCACCGCCGCCAGGGGGTGGATGGGGCCGACCAGTTCCCGGAACGCCTCCCGCGAGCCCGACCCCGCCTCCCGGCTGATCAGGTGCACCCGGCCTGCGGGTCCCCCCAGTTCCCGCCAGTCGCGGATCTCGCCGGCGAACAGGCGGCGCACCTCGGCCAGCGAGAGCCCCTCGACGGGGTTGGACGGGTGAACGGCGATGGCGAGCACGTCGTACGCGATCACGTGGGCCTGGAACCCTTCCGCCACTTCCTGCGGCGTGAGGCGGCGGGAAACAGCGGCCAGGTCCGCCACCCCGCTGCGCACCGCCTGGAGCCCGGCGGTGGAGCCGAGGCCCTGCACGGACACGCGGGCGCCGCCCGCAGCCTGGTAGGCCTCGGCCAGCATCTCGGCGAGGGGTTGGAGCGAGGTGGAGCCGGCCACCCGCAGGCCGGTGCTGCTCCGGGCGCAGCCGCACAGGAGCGCCGCCAGCAGGATGAGGGCGGTCGGCAGGCGAACCAGATGGGCAGACATGAAGCGCCTCCTGTTCAGGCCAGTCTGAACCTAGCCTTTCCAGGAGGCGCCGGCTTTCTGCGCTGACCCTCCCCCGCGGCGGAGAGTACAGAAAACGGCACCGCTCTCGCGGTGCCGCATGTTACGTACATTGTACCAGGAGATTCCTGCCCGAACAAGGCTGTATTCGCGATCCACAACTCGTTATAATGACAAACCTAATGACCTGTGAGTGAGGAGGGAAACCTGTGCTCGAGGGAAAGGAGGCGTTGTTCAACGCCTGCCGCAGGCGCAAGATGCGAGTCTGCGAGACGCCCATCAACCTGCTGGAGAGCGACGTACAGGCCGAGGGCAACCTGGACGGCATGACCGTGAGCCTCATGCTCAACGTCATCAGCGGCATGCCGGGGGAGAGCCAGGGCACCCTCACCTTCCACGGCAACCTGACCAGCCTGCTTGCCGTGCTGGCGCGCGTCTGGCCGGTACCGCCCGAGCAGGACGAGGCCGTCTCGCCGGGCCGCCAGAGCTGGCCGGCTCCGCCCCGGAAGGTCGAGAAGGATACGCCGCCCAACTGAAGAGCCCCACGGGCCGGATGGCCTGGAGGGGCTCTTTCTCATTCCACCAGGAGGCGCCTGGCCTCCACATTCACCTCGAGCACGTTGAGTTCGGTCATGTGTGCGATCTGGTCAGCCACGGCCTTCTGGGCGGCCTTCATCACCTCGAAGATCTGGAAGCCGTAACGGGGCAGCACCTCCATGTCCACCAACACGCCCTCCCGCCGGCTCTCCACCACCACCTTGCCCACCTTGCCGATCCCCGGCGTCATCTCCGCCGCCCGGGTGGCGATGGCGGCGATCACCGTGTCGGCGATGAAGAACCGCCCCAGGCTCGAGAAGGTCGGCCGCACCACCGACTTCTCCAGCGTCACCGGGTCAAGCCCGTGGTCGCGCTTGAAGAAGAAGCGCAGCGGGTCAACCATGTAGCCCGAGAAGGTCTTCTTGACCTCGAACGTGGGGGCCGGGATGACGTGCTTTCCCTCGTGCTGCCGCTTCCGCTGCGCCAGGCGGATCTGCGCCGGCGTGGCGATCTCCTCGATGCGGATCGTGCGGTCGGGGTGGGGCAGATCGAGGGCTTCGCAGATGCGGACGACCATGTCGTCGGACGTGCCCAGCACCAGCACGCGCTTGGGTTTCAGGGACCAGAGTGTGGAGCGGACCTCCTCCCGGTGATCCTCGTTGAGGAAGATGGCCCGGCGCACGGCCGCCATCTTGTTCTCCTCCCGCTTGGCGCTGGTGCCGGCGCGAATCTTGCCCTCCCGGTCGATGAGGAGGCCGTCGTCGACGATGAGGTCGCACTGGTTCTGGTAGGCCACGATCTGGGCGCGGTGGCTCTTGCCGCTGCCCGCCGGACCGACCAGGGCGATCACCTCCACGCAGCCCACCTCCCCAGAACAAGCCAGTATTCCCTCTCTACCTTACCAAATCTCCCCAGGCCCCCGCAACGCGCCCGTGGCCGGGGCCGTGTGGACAAAAATCCGACTGGATAATCGACGCTGGATCGTCTACTATGTGGAATGGCGGTTTGGGCAGGCCCGCCGAAAGGGGTACCGGCGCGTAACCTTTGACCGTCTTGATCGTTAGATTATCTAGTAAGACCACCAAGGGGGGTGTCTGATCGAGATGCGTCGACCTCTGTGGCTACCCGCCGTAGTGATCATACTCGGCACAGCGCTGCTGGTCGGCGGCTGCCTGTCCGCGGAGCAGCCTGCACCGGAACCGCCCCCGACCCAGACCGAACCGCAACCTTCACCAGCCCCCTCGCCCACCGATGAGCCCAACCCGCCGCAGACCCCGGAAAACCCCTCCGGAGAGAACGGCGAGAGTAAGACCCAGGTGCCCGACCTGCCGGGCGACAAGGACGCCCTCCGAACCGCCCTGGAGGCCGAATCGCCCATTACGTATACGATTATCATCGCGGATGCGCCCCGGGAGATGGACAAGACCGCCTATCTGGATCAGATGCTGGCGGAACAGGGCTACCCCGGGAAGAACGAGATCCTCCTGGTGATCTTCCCGGCGGACAACCACAACATCCGCTTTGCGATGGGCGCCCTCGTCTTCGACCGCAAGATCTCGCTCCAGCAGATGCTGGAGATGGTGCAGAACGAATACCTGCCCCGCTCCCGCCGGGGCGATCCCGCCGGCGGCCTGGCCGCCCTGATTAACGCCATCAACGAGAAAGTCCAGTAACCCCCGACATAAGATCAGCCCAGCCCGGCAGCGCGCCGGGCTGGGCTTCTCATGTCACGCCGAGGCGGATCCGCTAGTCGTCGCCCGTCAGGACCGGCCCGGCCGATACGGCCGCGGCGCGCTCCGGCAGGAGCTTGTTGAGGGCGATGCCGACCAGGGCCGAGAGGGCCATGCCGCTCAACTGGAGCCCGCCGGGCAGCGGGAGCGCCGCACCACCGATGCCGAGCACGAGCACCACCGCGGCGATCACCAGGTTGCGGCTGTCGGACAGGTCCACCCGGTTGTCCACCACCTGGCGGATGCCCACCGAGGTAATCATGCCGAACAGGACGATGGAGATGCCGCCCATGACCGGCTGCGGAATCGACTGGAGCAGGGCGCCCAGCTTTCCGATGAACGCCATCACGATGGCGATGCAGGCGGCGATGCGGAGGGTGCTGGGGTCGTAGTTCTTCGTGACCGCCAGCACGCCGGTGTTCTCGGAGTAGGTGGTGTTGGCCGGGCCGCCCAGCAGGCCGGCCAGGGCGCTGGCGAGGCCGTCGCCGATCAGGGTGCGGTGGAGGCCCGGGTCACGGATGAGATCCTTGCCGATCACCGCCCCGTTGGTGGTGATATCACCGATGTGCTCCACCATCGTCACCAGAGCGATGGGGGCAATGGCCAGAATCGCCGAAAGGCTGAACTTCGGCGCCATCACCGGCGGCACGGCGAACCAGTCAGCCGCCTGCACCGCGGTCCAGTCGACGAGCCCGAAGGCCAGGGCTGCCCCAAAGCCCACCACGATGCCCGTCATGATGGGCAGCAGCTTGAAGAAGCCCCGGGCGTAGACCGCCGTCAGCACCACGGCCAGCAGCGTGATCAGGGCGACGCCCCAGTGGGCGGAGGCCATGCCCACCGCCGTGTCGGCCAGCGTGAGTCCAATGACCATGATCATCGGGCCGGCGACGATGGGCGGGAAGAAGCTGCGCACCCGGTCCACGCCGAACAGGTAGACCAGCCCGGCCAGCGCCATGTAGACCAGCCCGGCGGCGATGATGCCGCCCGTCGCGTACTCGAGCCCTTCCCGCTGGCCCACCAGCTGGATGGCCGCGATGAAGGCAAAGCTGGAACCCAGGAAGACCGGCACCTTGCCCTTGGTCACCACGTGGAAGAGCAGGGTGCCGAGACCGGCGGTGAGGAGGGCAACGCTGGGATGAAGGCCTGTCTGCATCGGGACAAGCACCGTGGCGCCGAACATGGCCGCCGCGTGCTGAAGGCCGAGGACGAACCGCTTGCCCTGGGAGAGCGTACCTGTGGAAGCCGCCATCGCACATACCCCCTGATCGTATTGGTCCCTGCGACGCATAAAAAAGGACCCCTTACCGGCGAGGCAAGAAGTCGCGTGGCAGGTACACCGACCAGGGCGCACCTCACCATGTGACCTTGCCAGTCTCACGGGACTGTCTTAAAGGTCGCCGGTATTCAGTTCGCACTCAGTGTATCACGTTCCGGACGTGTGTGCCAGACGGGACATGAAAGAAATCCGCGCTTCTGCCCCGGCAAAGACGGCCGCGGGGACATGTAATTTTTGTGGGCACTGGAAGGTATTTCAAACCCGAAGTTAGGATTCTCTCCTCTGGAGAAGGAGGGGTCTGCAACATGGCGGAAGGCCGGAGCACCGTCGTCATCGCCAACGATAACCACGAGGAACGGCAGCGCCTCCTGGACCAGTTCGAGGGCATGAGCCAGTTCGCCGTGGTGGGCGAAGCGCGACACGGCCTCGAGGCCGTCGAGCTGGTCCGGTCGCTGCGCCCGGACCTGCTGGTCCTCGATGACGTGCTGCCCCACCTGGACGGCCTGGGCGTCCTGGCCCAGATCGAGCCCGGCCAGCGCCCCAACGTGCTGCTGCTGCTCTCCTGCGCGTCCGACCGGCTGGTGCAACATTATTATGAGAGCGGCGCGACGTACTGCCTCCTCCGTCCCTGCTCGCCGGAACTGGTGGCCGAGCGGGCCCTCCTCGTGTGCGGTCACCAGACGGCGGCGCAGGGAACCCAGGCGGGGCGCGCCGCCCCCAGTCCCCGCACCATTGCCGAGCTGCTGCGCCGGAGCGGGGTGCCGGCCCATCTGCAGGGCTACCGCTTCCTGAAAGACGCCGTGCAGTACGTGCTCAGCAGCAACAAGACCTCTTGCGGGATGACCAAGGAGCTGTATCCCTACATCGCCCGCCTGCACAACACGCAACCCAACCGGGTGGAGCGCTCGATCCGCCACGCCATCGAGGTGGCCTGGGGCAGGGCCGACATCAACGACCTGCAGCGCCTCTTCGGCGCCACGGTGCACCACGTGCGAGGCAAGCCCACCAACTCGGAGTTCGTGGCCATGCTGGCCGATCACCTGCGGGGGGCGGTGGGCTCCTCCTGATGAGCCCCCGCCCCCCGGCTGATTCGTCATAGTGTTCCCGCAACGTCGACTCCACGACGGTGCCGTTCGTGAGCTGGTCGAGCCCCGGTACCTCCTCCACCGACAGGTGCAGCTCGATCATCTCGCCCTGCCGGAGCACCGTCAGCGGCACGCGCTCGCCATAGCGGTGAGAGGCGAGGATCTTGCGGATCATTCCGGTGCTGGTGACGGGCTGCCGGCCGTCCACAGCCATCACCATATCCATCTCCTGCACGCCCGCCCGCTGACCGGGCCCACCCGGCTGCACATACTGGACCACCAGCCCGCGGTCGTTGGGCAGGTTCAGCATTTCCACCCAGATGTCGTCGATCACGTCGCCCTCACCCGAGAAGCCGAGCCAGGGATGCACGGCGTAGCCGTAGTCGATGATCTGGCTGGCCACCCGGGCCGCCACCGCCGCCTGCAACACCAGCGACATGCCGCCCTGCCAGGGGATGCCGTTGATGCCGACCACCCGGCCCTCCAGGTCGACCAGGGGGCCGCCGGCGTTGCCCGGATGCACGGCGGCGTTGGTAAGCAGCAGCCCGTCAACGGGCAGGTTGCCCCGCCCCCGCGCCTTGGGCCGGTAGATGGTGCGGTCGGAACTGCAGATGATGCCGCTGGTCGCCGTCAGCTCCTGGCCCAGGGCAAACCCTGCGGCGCACACGAACAGCCCCACGGGAACGGTGCCGTCGGGCGCAAAGGTGGGCGGATCCACGGGGAGCCGCTCCTCAACCCGCAGGACCGCGAGGAAGTACAGCGGATCGAGGCCGATGCACTCGGCCCGCCGGCGCTTGCCATCGCTGGTCTTGACCGTAATCTCGTCCTCGAGGGCCACCACCTGGGCGGTGGTGATGATATGGTAATGGTCCAGGATCACACCGGTACCCAGAGCGATCTGTCCGGTCTTGGGCGTGACGGCGTAGATATGCACCACCGCCGGACGGATCTTGTCCAGCGCTCCGATCAGGGCTGAGGAAAATGCATCCACGCCCATGGTCCCCCCCACTCGCCCGCCTGCTCCACCCCGCCACCCGTCGCGGGGCAGCCGGGTGCAGTTGCAGGCGGGGCATGATCGCGGCCGAAGCCGATCATCGAACACCCTAACATGCCATTTTACGTCTCTTGTCGTTTGTTCTCAACCGGGCGCCCGCGCTTCAGCCCTGCCGCTGGCCGAACGAACGGCCGATCCCGACTGGTCTGTAAGGTAGATTCGTTAAGAGGAAAGCGCGACCTGTGGCACCAATATATCACGAATGGCGGCTGTGGACCCGAAGGTGGGAGGGCGCCTCAGCCGCGGGAGGGGAGCTGCGCCATGATCGAACTACTGAACGTCTCCAAGAGCTATGGCGGCGGCGCGAAGAAGGCGGTGGACAACCTCAGCCTCACGGTCCGCCCCGGCGAAATCTTCGGCTTCCTCGGGCCGAACGGCGCTGGCAAGACGACGACGATCAAGATGATCGTGGGGCTGCTGCGGCCCGATTCCGGCACGGTGCGCGTGGGCGGGTACGACGTGGTGACCCAGCCGCTGGAAGCCAAGCGGCAGATCGCCTACGTTCCCGACACGCCGGAGGTCTACGACCGGCTCACCGGCCTCGAGTACCTGAACTTCATCGCCGACGTGTGCGGCATCTCGGCCCGCGAGCGGCAGGAGCGCATCGAGCGGCTCGCCGACATCTTCGAAATCACCGGTGCGCTGTTCGACCGCATCGACAGCTACTCCCACGGCATGCAGCAGAAGCTGGTGCTCATCGCCGCCCTCATGCGCAACCCGCCCGTGTGGGTGCTGGACGAGCCGATGGTCGGCCTCGACCCCCGCTCCGCCCACCACCTCAAGGAACTGATGGTGGAGCACACCCGTAACAACCGCACGCTCTTCTTCTCCACCCACGTGCTGGAGGTGGCGGAGCGGCTGTGCGACCGGGTGGCGATCATCAACCGGGGTCGCATCATCGCCTGCGGCACGCTGGACGAGCTCCGCCAGGGCCAGACCGGCGAAACGCTGGAATCCATCTTCCTGGAGTTGACCGAGCAATGAGACACGTCTGGCCCCTCCTGCGCGTGACGCTCATCCAGACCTGGCGGGGCAACCTCGAGCGCTTCTCAGGCACCCGGTCCCGCACGGGCCTGCTCCTGCTCCCGCTGCTCGCGCTGGCCTTTATCCCGCTGTTCGTGATGATCACGTTGATGTACGTCGGCCTCTACCGGGGTCTGGAGCTGTTCGGCCAGCCCGAGCTGATGCTCACGCTGGCCCTGACCGCCGGACAGCTCGCCTGCCTGGTCTTCGGCGTGCTGTACGTGCTCTCCGTCTTCTACTTCAGCAAAGACCTGAAGTACCTGATTCCCCTGCCCCTGAGGCCCAGCGAAATCGTGGTCGCGAAGCTGACGGCGGTGATGCTGAATGAGTACATCACCATGGCCCCGCTGGTGCTGCCCGCCCTGGCGGTTTACGGCGTCCTGGCCGACGTGGGTCCGCTCTACATTCCCTTCGCGCTGTTGATTTTCCTCATGCTGCCAGTGGTGCCCCTGGTGCTGGCGGCGCTGTTCAGCCTGGTGCTCATGCGGGTCACCAACCTGCGGCGCAACCGGGATCTGCTGCGAGTGTTCGGCGCCCTGATCGGCGTGGCCCTGGCGCTGCTGATCCAGTTCAGCAGCCGCTTCCAGCAGAATGGAGTCGACCCGGCGGAGATCCAGCGGCTCATCCAGGAACAGCAGCCGTTGGTGGAGGGGATCGCCCGGTGGGTGGTCACCTCGGTCTGGGGCACACAGGCGCTGCAGGCCGGCAGCCCGGCCCTGGGCATACCGGGCTTCCTGCTGTTTACCGCCGCGGTGAGCGCCGCGCTGGCCGCCCTGGTGCTGGGCGCCGAGCGGCTCTTCTTTGGCGGGCTGCTGGGCGGCGACGAGAGCCGCGCGTCGGGGCGGCAGGTGACCCGGAGCGCCCTCGCCCGGCAAACGGCACGGGTGCGATCCCCGCTGGCGGCGCTCCTCCTCCGGGAGGTCCGTCTGCTGAACCGGAACCCCACCTTCCTGCTCTCGGCCGTCGTCGTTCCCCTGCTCCTGCCCATCATCGCCATCATCCCCCTGGCGGGTGCCGATGGGCCCCTGCAGGGGATCGACATCGCCCGCTGGGCGGACCGGCCGTGGACGCCGGTGGCGGTGCTCGGCACCCTGTTCTTCCTCAACGCCGCCTCGGTCGTTCCCTCTTCGGCCATCAGCCGCGAGGGGCGCTGGTTCTGGATCAGCCGCTCGCTGCCCGTTCCGCCCCGGCTGCAGATTCACGCCAAGCAGCTCCACAGCCTGCTCTTCAGCCTGCTGAACCTGGCGGTCGTGGTCGGGGCCATGGCCTGGTTCGGACTGGCCACCCCGCGCAACCTGGCCGTCGCCCTCGTGGGCGGGCCGCTCACCGGGGCGCTCACCGGTTATACGGGGCTGCTCGTGGACGTCATGCGGCCACACCTCACGTGGACCGATCCCCAGCAAGCGATGAAGGGCAACACCAACTCCCTGCTCGCCATGCTGGTCAACCTGGGCGTAACCCTGGCCACCGCCCTGGTGGCGGTGCTCCTCTTCCACCTGGCCCGTCCCGCCTTCCTCCCGGGCCTGCTCGTCGTGCTGGCCCTCGAGACGTGGGGACTGGGCCGGATGGTCGGCGCCCTGGCCGATCTCCGCTATCCGCAGTACGAACAGTGAAGGGAGTCTGCGCACATGCACATCGGACGCACGCTCATGATCATCGGGGCAGTGCTGCTGGTGGTGGGCGGCGCGGTGGCCCTGATCGAACGGTTCCTGCCCGGCCTCGGCCGGCTTCCCGGCGACATTCTGATTCGCCGGGGCAACTTCACCTTCTACTTCCCCCTCGCCACCTGCATCCTGCTGAGCGTGGGCCTCTCGCTCCTCTTCTGGCTTTTCCAGCGGATCGGGAGGTAGAATGGTAGCGGATGCTCGAACCCGATCGAGAAGGGGGAAAGGCCCATGATGTTGTTCGGGAACATCCGGAGCCAACAGTTCTACGAGTTGCTGCGCCAGGCCACGGAGAACGTGGCTGAGGTGGCTTCAATGCTGGGACGCCTGCTGGAGGAACCCACGCTATATTCGGACCTGGGCCCGGCGATCAAGGAGTTGGAATCGAAGGGCGACGAGCTCACCCATCGCCTGTTCGAGCGCATTAACAAGACGTTCGCCACCCCCCTGGACCGCGGGGACCTGGCCGCACTGGGCGTGGCGATCGACTCTGTCGTCGATGCCATGGAGGCGGCGGCCGCCCGCATCGGCATCTACCGGGTAGAGAGCAGCGACAAGCACTTCCGGGCCTTCGCCCAGATTCTCAGGGCGCAGGCCACCGAACTGGTCGCGGCGATCGACCTGCTCGCGGGCGGAAAGCTCCTGGAGATCGGAGAGCGCATCCGCCAGATCAACACGCTGGAGAACCACGGCGACGACGAGCTGCGGCTGGCTCTCTCCGAGCTCTACGACCAGGGGGCGTCCGACCCGATCCGGTTCATCACGATGAAAGAGATCTACGAAACGCTGGAGGAGGCCACGGACCAGGTGGAGGCCGTGGTCAACACCCTGGAAGGGGTGATCATGAAGCGGGCCTGAGCCTCGCCTGCACCCACGCAAGGGGGTCCCGCCCCGGCATCCGCCGGTGGCGGGACCCCGTCTTTCGGTCTCAACGCCCCTGGCCGAGCCTCTCCCCCGCCTGCACGCACTTCCGCAGGTAGGGCGCAGGGCGGTAGCGCTCCTCACCCGTCTGCTGCCGGAGCCCCTCCAGCACCGCCAGCACGACGTCGGGGCCGATCTCGTCGCCCCACTCCAGCGGGCCCCTGGGGTAGTTGACGCCCAGGCGCATGGCGGCGTCAATTCCGGCCGCGGAGGCCACCCCTTCCTGGAGGGCGAACGCCGCCTCGTTGACCAGGCAGGCCAGGATCCGGGCCGCCACCAGCCCCGGGCCGTCGGCCACCACCTCGGTGTCGCGACCCAGCGAGTGGAAGAACCGCACGGCCAGGGCGGTGGCCGCGGGGTCCGTGCGGAGCCCGGGCGCCACCTCTACCAGCTGGCGACGGCTGACCCGGGGAATGCCGCCGAAGCCCACCACGCGGGCCGGGCTGACCGTGCGGGAGGCCAGTTCCGTGGTCGGGCAGGTAGAGGCCTCGACGAGCACCACGACATCCGGATCAGGCTGCCGGCCCTCCAGGAGGTCGGCCCCGCCCAGCACCACGAGGTCGGCGTCGGCACAGCACTCCACCAGGCGGTAGCCGGCGGAGGCGACCAGGTCGGCGAGGGCCGGATCGCCCAGCACCGCCACCCGACTCACCTCGGCCACACGGGGGCCGGGCGTCAGAGCGTACTGCGCCGGGGCCGGGCCGTCCACGATCGCCCCGTCCTCGTAGCGGTACCAGCCCTGACCCGTCTTCCGGCCCAGCCGACCTGCCTTGACCATCCGCTCTTGCAGGGGATGCGGCCGGAACCGCGGCTCACCGAAGAACTGGTTATACACCGACTGATGTACGGCGAAGTTGATGTCGAGCCCCACCAGGTCCATGAGCTCAAACGGCCCCATGCGGAACCCGCAGGCCAGCCTGGCGATGCGGTCCACCTGCGCCGGCGTGGCCACCCCCTCCCCCAGGATGCGCAGGGCCTCGCCGGAGAACGGCCGGGCAACCCGGTTCACGATGAACCCCGGGGTGTCCCGCACGCGCACCGGCTCCTTGCCCATGGCCCGGGCCAGCGCCTCTGCCGCCTGCAGCGCCGCCTCACCGGAGCCGTCGCCCGCGACCACCTCCACCAGCCGCATCGCCGGGACGGGGTTGAAGAAGTGCATGCCCACGACCCGCTCGGGGCGGCCGGCCAGGGCGCCGATCTGCGTCACCGACAACGACGAGGTGTTGGTGGCCAGCACCACCTCGGGGCGGCAGAGCCGATCCAGCCGTTCGAAGAGGGAGCGCTTCAGTTCCAGGTCCTCGGGTGCGGCCTCGATGACGAAGTCCGCCCCGGCGATGTCCCCCAGGGCCGTGGTAGTGGTGATGCGGGCGCGGGCGGCCGCCGCCCGCTCGCCCGTCAGCCGCCCGCGCGCCACCTGCCGCTCCAGGTCTGCCTCCACTCGCCGGAGGGCGCGCGTGAGAGCGGCAGGGTCCACGTCGTAGAGCAGCACGCCGAACTCCGCCTGGGCCGCCACCTGGGCGATGCCGGCGCCCATCGTTCCGGCTCCGACCACGCCAATCCGCAAGGCCGTTACCTCCCTATGAAATCAGGCGCCCGCCGCTGCTGGAAAGCCTGGAGCCCCTCCCGGGCGTCCGCGGTGGCCACGGCCGCCTCCTGGAGGTAGGCCTCGTGCTCCAGCGCCTCATCCAGCGGACGCTCCAGCCCCCGGCTGATCAGCCGCTTGATCCAGCCCATCGACCGGGGTCCCCGGGCCAGGCGGCCGGCCCAGTCGGCCACGGCCGCCTGCAGCTCCCCGTCGGGCACGACCCGGTTGCAGAGGCCCAAGGCATGCGCCTCCGCCGCGCTCAACCGGTCGCCGAACAGGGCCAGCTCCATGGCCTTGTGGTGGCCGATGAGGCGCGGCAGGAAGTAGGAGGCCCCGGAGTCCGGTACCAGCCCCACCCGGACGAAGGCCTGCACCAGCGAGGCGCTCTCGGCCATCACCACCAGGTCGCACGCCAGGGCCAGGCTGACCCCGGCGCCCGCCGCCACGCCATTCACGGCCGCCAGCACGGGCTTCTCCAGGCTGCGGATCTGCCGGATCCACGTGTTGTAGTACCGGCGGACGAGCTGGCCGATCGGCTGGTCGCCCAGGTCTGCCAGGTCCTGCCCGGCGCAGAACCCCCGGCCGGCGCCGGTGATCACTACGCAGCGCACGGCGGGGTCCCGCTCGGCCTGCCGCAGGGCCGCAATCAGCCCCTCGTGCTGGGCCAGGTTGAACGCGTTCAGCCGTTCGGGGCGGTTGAGGGTAATCGTGCAGACGCCCTCCCCCACGGCGTAGAGCACCGCTGCCTCCCCCACGGGTCTACCTCCCCTTCCACTGCGGCTGCCGCTTCTCGGCAAACGCCTGCATCCCTTCCTTCTGGTCCTCCGACGCGAACGCCAGGGCAAAGAGCCGGCGCTCGTAAGCCAGCCCGGCCGAGAGCGGGGTCTCGAAAGACTGGAGCACCGCCTCCTTGGCCAGCCGCAGGGCCAGCGGCGACTTGGAGGCGATCTCCGCGGCGAGCTTCTGCGCCTCGCTGAGGTAGGCCTCCACCGGCACCACCCGGCTGACCAGCCCCGCGGCCAGCGACTCCTGGGCCGTGAGCATCCGGCCGGTCAATACCATCTCCATCGCCAGCGACTTGCCCACGGCCCGGGTCAGCCGCTGGGTGCCCCCGGCGCCGGGCAGCACGCCGATGTTGATCTCCGGCTGGCCGAACTTCGCCGTCTCCGAGGCGACGATGATGTCGCAGAGCATGGCCAGCTCCAGCGCGCCGCCCAGGCAGTAGCCGCTCACGGCCGCGACGATGGGTTTCTTCACCCGGGCGACCTCGTCCCACAGCGAGATATGGTCGCGGGTGTACATGTCGATGGCGCCCATCTCCGCCATCTCCTTGATGTCGGCACCGGCCCCGAACGCCCTGTCGCTCCCGTGCAACAGCAGACAGCCAATCCCGGGATCCTGCTCGAACTCCCGGAAGGCCGCCACCAGCTCCGCCATCAGCGCCGCGTTGAGGGCGTTGAGGGCCTGGGGACGGTTCAGCTGCACCCGGCCCACGGCTCCCTCGCGGAAGACCAGAATGTGCTCGTACGCCATGCCCATCTCCTCCTCTTTCCCCACCGGGGCGACTGGCCCCGGACCAGGATCATGAGCAACCCCCTCGCGAATGCGGAGCGCTTCCCCGCGGGGGTGCGCATGTCTCTCCCTCACCCTGCCGGTTCGAACCGTCCCTCGAGGAACCGGAGCGCCCCCGGCCGGAGCGCGGCGTAGTAGGCCTGGAACAGACGACGGGCGTCGTGGCCGCGCCAGGGGCAGGGCAGGAGCTGGAGAGGCAGGCCCGGATCGACGAACAGGAACTTGCGATATTCGTGGACGAGGCGAATCTCCTCCACGAACCGCTCCTCGTCGCTCCGCAGCCGGGCCTCCACCGTGGCGAAGCGGGGCTCCCAGAGGGCAATGAAGCGGTCGTAGCTGGCCTGAATGGCGTCGAGGTCCCAGCAGCGCCGCACCAGTTCGGCCGCCGGGAGCTCCCCCACGTGCTCCGCCACGAAAAGCGTCGCGTAATCCGCGATGCCGTAGCGGCGGAGCAGCACCCGCACCGACTCCTCCAGCGGATTCGGCGAGATCCAGGTTCCGGGCGAAAGGGAGGCAAAACCCGTCCAGACCAGCTCCCTCCGGAGGTCGTTGCGGCGCCGGCGCAGGGTCTCGGGGATGGAGTAGACCAGCACCCGCCAGCGGCCGTCCCAGTCCGTGTCCCGCCCGTCGTAGACCCGGCGCGAGGCTTCGGCGATGCGTCGCCGGCCCGCCGCGGACAGGGCGTAACGGGTGCGGCTCCCCACCTTCCGCACCTCCAGCCAGCCCTGCCGGGCCATGCGGGAAAGCGCCTGGCGGAGCGCCGCCTCGCTCACGCCGAAGGGAGCCACAAGGGCCGCCAGGGTGGAAGCCCAGACCTCGCCCCCCACATGCTGAATGTAATCGCCCCACAGGTTGAACAGCAGGGAGCGGGCCCTCATCGCGTCACCTGCCCCTCGCCCCGATTTCCGCCCCGAAAGGGCCAGGAAGATTCCTGCTGTACAGACAGATTCGCCACCGGCAGCCGCGCCCCTGCCGCAGGCTCCCTGCGAAAAAAGAGCGCCGGCCTCCACCGAGGCCGGCGCATGCCCGCTTTGTGAGGTTCAGGGGCCGATGCGATAGCGGCAGCACTGGCCGCCCCTGGCGATGCACTCCACGCGCTCGACGTTCTCCGTGCCCAGCACCGCCTTGAAGAAATCCAGTTCATGGGCGCAGGCGTGGGGGTACCGGCGCGAGACCTGGTGCACGGGGCAGTTGTACTCCTTCAGGAACACCACGCCGCCCTCGCCCTGCTCGCACTCGGCCAGGTACCCGTTGGCCTGCTGCACGGCCGTGAGCTGTTCCACCCGTTCGGCCATGCTCTCACCCGTGACCTGGCCGGCGTACCGCTCCACGAGCGCACGACCCCGGTGGGCAAAGAAAGACTCCACCATGGCCGGGTTGACCTCGGCCAGGAAGTCCAGCAACTCCACGGCCAGTGCGCCGTACTTCTTCGGGAACAGGTTGTCGGCCGCCTCGGTCAGCGAGTAGACCCGCGTCGGCCGTCCCATCGGCAACCGCTGCTGCACTGAAGTCACCAGCCCGTCCCGCTCCAGTGAGGTCAGGTGGCGCCGCACCGCGACGTGCGTGATGTGCAGGCGTTCGCCCAACTCCCCCACCGTCATGGGCCCAACCACGCGCAGCAGGTTGATGATCTCGCGGCGCGTGGAAATCTCCTCCTGGCGGGGCATCAGATCAGCAGACAACGGGCTCCCTCCCTCTACACCGAATCTGACTGCCAACATTTTAACACACAGAAGATCTGCTGGATACTTTCTTAAGACTTTTGTCACCCAATGTGGGGCTTTGGTACTAGTCGGCTGCCCAATCGGCGCTACTCCAGGGTCTGGCCGTCTCCTTTCCGGCCAGGGCGAAGGCTGGACAGACAATCACTGCTGCAATAATCTTGATGGTGAAGGAACCTGGAGGTGAGCCCTGGTGTTCATCTGCAAGTACTGCTTGGAGCAGTTCGAGGACGAGAAACTGGCCTACGTGCTCATGCCGGAAAGCCGCCTGCAGCACCCGGCAGCCGACGCGTTTGCAATGAAGTTCTGCTCCCGCGCCCATCTGGAGGCGTTCCTGCGGAACGTCTCGCACCAGCGCCAGGCCTACGTGCTGACCAGGGTCTCCGGCTCAACCCGGCAAACCCTCCCCGCCGCGCCCCCGCTGGCCCTGCTCAACCAACTGGGCAAGGTTTCATAGCCACCCAAAACAGCCAACGGCCGCCCCACGGGGGCGGCCGATTTGCTATGCCTTCCCTCTAGGCCCCGGCGGTCTGGCCGGCCTTCGCCCGGGCGGCGCGGATCAGGTCACGCACGCGTTCCCGGCCGACCAGTTCCACGAACCCGCCGATGCGCGGGCCGCTGTCGGAGCCCAGCAATACGCCGTAGAGGATCTTGAAGAAGTCCTTCGGCGGCATCCCGTGCGCCCTGGCGATGGCAAACACGCCGGTCTGGATCGCCTCGGCGTCCGGGGCCTGCATCATCATCTGCTCGAACTCCTCGACCATGTTCCACTCGGCCTCGGTGAGCTCCGGCGTGCGCCGGGTGGGCAGGACAAAGTCCTCGTAGTAATGGATGGCCTTCTCCAGCAACTCCCGGACGAAGGGCTCGTTCCTCCGGATGCGCTCGTGGCCGAAGGAGCGGCCCAGGTACTCCAGCAGAATCTCGGGGTCGGTCTCCGAGATCGCGTTGACCAGGTTGATGATGTCGGAGTAGCGCAGCCCGCCCAGGTCCGGCCGGTCGCCGTGGTAGTAGATGAACGGGTACTGCGGGTCTTCAGGCGCCATGGTGAGCGTCTCGTCAGTGTACTGAATGACCGACTCCGGGCTCAGCCGCTTCTGCTGCCGCGGGTTCTTGAACATCAGCAGGTTGAGCGAATCCTGGGTGCCCCAGCGGCCCCAGTTCTCCATCGAGATGCCGGCGCCCGTCGACTTCGAGATCTTCCGCCCCTCCTCAGTGAGGAAGAGTTCGTAGAACATCGTCACCGGCGGCTCGCCCCCCAGCAGCCGCACGATGGCGCTGGAGAGCTTGGCCGAGTCGATGAGGTCCTTGCCGTGCATCTCGAAGTTCACGCCGAACACGTACCAGCGCAGGGCCCAGTCGGCCTTCCAGAAGAACTTGCCCCGGCCCCCCAGGGCGCTCTGGGTGCCCCGGTGGCCGCAGCCGTGCACGTCGCGGAACGAGCCGGTGCAGGAGTACGTCACCGTGGCGTTCTCGGGGTCGTAGTCCTCCACCCGGGTGGTGTAGATC
>NZ_JBFNEH010000038.1:0-40067 GCF_040797425.1 Symbiobacterium sp.
AGTTAGTCCCCTCTGATTGGCGCAGCGCCCTGCGGACGACAGTGCGCCAGGAGTCGCGACATCCTGACACCCTGGAAACGGCGTCAGTTTGGACGTCGGTTCTTCTATTCTACTGGAGTGCCTGGAACTGGACAATCCGCTACCAGGGAGCGGCGCCGCCTCGTCACCGGGACCCGGACACCGGTTGACAGCCGCCGCCGGCGCCCCTGCGCACCGGCTCTCCCGCCTATCGCATGATGGGACAGCATTTTCGGTTTCGAAAGGGTTACAGGCATTACTGAAGAAGTACATGGTATTTGCGATATCCAAATTCCAGGGAGGGGTCACGTTGCAACGACTCTGGTTGCGTCGTCTGGCCAGCGCGGCGATTGCCTTCCTGCTGCTGCTCGGCTGCGTACCCGGGGCAGAGGCGTTCACGGGCGAAGACTGGAAGCTGATGACAGCCGGCAACGCGGCGGCGGAGGCCGGCGACCTGAACAAGGCGCTCGAGTACTGGACGGCTGTCATCCCCTCGCTCAGGGAGGGCCAGGACTGGGAGAACTGCGGCAACTACGCCAAGAAGGCCGCCATGGCGCTCGACCAGATGGGGCGGTATGACGAGGCCCTGGTCTATTACGAAGAGCAGATCTTCTGTTGGCAGAAGTTTGGTTACGGCGAAAAGGAAATGCTGCGGGAGATGCGCCGGGTGGAGCAGCTGCGGCCGCGCCTCGAGGTGTTCGTCGCCCGGTCCACCGAGGGGGTAGAACCCTCGGGCCTGGCCAAGCACGAGCCCAAGTTCGGTGTGCTGTACGGCGGCACCGTGGACCAGGACCCGGCGATTTATGCAAACCTGGATCGCGTCGCCGAGGTGTACGGAAAGCCGTACGGCATGGTCCTGATCTACGATTCCGTCAACGAGCACGGCGTCATCAACGCGAGCCCGCGGGTGCTCGCAGCCGGCCTCCCGCTGCAGATCGCCTGGCAACCGGAGGAGGGGCTGGACAAGGTGACCGAGCCGGTGGTGCGGTCTTACGCCCGGGCGCTGGCCGAGTACGGCCGTCCGGTCTTCCTCCGCTTCGGCAACGAGATGAACCAGAACGGGGTCGCGTGGTACGGCAACCCGGAGCTGTATAAGGAGAAGTTCCGCCTGGTGGCCCGCATCATGCGGGAAGAGGCGCCCAACGTGGCGATGGTCTGGGCGCCCAACTACGTGGGGGCCGACTTCATGGCGTACTACCCGGGCGACGAGTGGGTCGACTGGGTCGGCGTGAGCGCCTACCACGACGCCTACTACCTCGGGAACGTCAACCGGAACACCATCTCGGAAGACAATTACCGCCAGGGGAAGCGGGCCAACCCCCTCGACAAGTTCAAGGAGATCTATGAAGCTTTCGCTGACCGGAAGCCAATCATGATCGCCGAAACGGGCTACAACTATACCATTCGCGAGGACTTCATCGGGAAACTGCCCTATTACGACGAGTCTGCCTGGGCGGCCCAGACGGCCCGGTACGTCTACACCTACCTGCCGATGGTCTACCCACGCATCAAGGCCGTGGGGCACTTCAATAACGACCGGGTCCGTGAGAGCCGGAAGTATCTGATGTCGGCGAACCCAACGCTCCTGCAGGCGGTCCGCGAGGCCGTCGCCGGCGACTGGTACCTCTCCAGCCTCGACCAGGTGCCCGCGACGTACTGGCAGCCCATCGAGCAGGCCACCCTGCACGGCAAGACGCGCGTGGCCAGCTACGTGTGGCTGGGCGACCGGGGCCTGGGCCGGGTGGAGTACCGGCTGGACGGCCGCCTGCTGGCGACGCGGTACGACATTCCGTACGAAGCCGACATCGACCTCACGGGGCTCACCGGCCCGCATGTGCTGACGGTGCAGGCCTATGACCAGTCCGGCAAGCTGGCGGCCGAGCGGTCGTACAGCTTCGACGCCTCCGCCGTGAAGGTGGAGCTGAACGGCCGGGTGCTGGACTTCGCGCAGCCCCCGGTCGTCGAGGACGGCGTCACGCTGGTTCCCTTCCGGGCCATCGCCGAGGCGTTGGGCGCCGAGGTGAACTGGGACGCCGGTACCCGGACGGTGATCGCGTCCCGGAACGGCACGGAGCTCCGCCTCACCATCGATGACCCCGTGCCGGTCATCAACGGCAGGCCGGCGGAGCCGCTGGCGGTTCCCGCCCGCGTGGTGGGCGGCTACACGATGGTCCCTGCCCGCATCATCGCCCAGACGTTCGGCATGAAAGTGGACTGGGACCCCGTCAGGCGGACCGTGGTGATCCACTCGCCCGCCCCCGCGGACGAGCCTTCCCCGGCGGACGCGGCACAGCCCTGAGCGAAAGGAGAACAACTCTTCCGGAGACGTCACATGCTGCGGCCGGACCTCCTCCACAGGGGTCCGGCCGCTTCGTTGCTGCCCCCGGGGCGCGGCGGTTCTGAGAATTATTGTGAATACTGTGTCAAGCCTCTTTTTCCATAGTAACAGATTCGTTACAATATAGGATGCTGCTCCGAGTTGACTGATTTTCCATATCAATCTCTTTATTCCGCGCACCCTTCCATGGGCTGCCCCACTGAAGCGGCAGCCCCTCTCCCCGGGAGGACATCGCGCACCGCCCTGGCAGCGGATCCCGTCCCGGATGCAGCATGGCCGACCCGAACAGGAAAAACAGAGGCAACGGAGGGGGACACAGTGCGTCGTGTGATCGCAGCCCTGCTGGCTACCTTGCTCGCGCTGGCCGGCGTGCCCCGGGCGGATGCCAGCAACTACTGGCCGTACGTGACCGCCGGCAACAACGCCGAGGCGGCCGGCGACCTGCGGACGGCAGTCGCCAACTGGGAGAAGGCGCTTCCGCTCATCAAGGGAAGCGGCGAATACAACATGTGCGGCGTCTATGCGCAGAAGATCGCCCGCGCGCGCGACCAGTGGGGCGACCTCGACGGGGCCATCCGCTATTACCAGGCGGAAATCGAGTGCTGGGAGAAGGCCGATGCCAAGGAGGGCACCAGCAAGCGCGAGGACTGGATGCGCTGGGACCGGATGCGCCTGGAGCAGATCATCCCCCGGCTCGAAGTGTTCGTGGCCCAGCCCACCGCAGGCGTCAAGCCCCGCAACCTGGCCAAGCACGAGCCGGCGTTCGGCGTGCTCATCGGGGGCACCGTGGACCGGGATCCGGCGATCGAGAACAACCTGAGTGCGGTCCGCTGGGTCTACGGCAAGCCTTACGGCATAGTCATGATCTACGATGAGGTTGGCCGCGACTACATCAACGCCGCCCGGGAGGTTCTGGATTCCGGCCTGCCGCTGCAGATCGCCTGGCAGCCGACACGGGGCCTCCACAGCGTGACCGAGTCGGCAGTACGGGCTTACGCCAGGGCCCTGCGGGAGTACGGCCGCCCGGTCTACCTGCGGTTCGCCAATGAGATGAACGGCAGCTGGGTGCCGTGGTACGGCAACCCGGAACTCTACGAGGAGAAGTTCCGCCTCGTGGCCCGCATCATGCGGGAGGAGGCGCCCAACGTGGCGATGGTCTGGGCGCCGAACTACGTGGGCGCCGACTACATGCAGTACTACCCCGGCGATGAATGGGTCGACTGGGTCGGCGTCAGCGCCTATCACGACGCCCACTTCCTCGCCGACATGAGCCAGAGCGACATGATGAACGGCCTGTATTATCAGGGCCAGAAGGCGAATCCCCTGGACAAGTTCAAGGAGATCTACGCCACCTTTGCCGACCGCAAGCCCATCATGATCGCCGAGACGGGCTACAACTACGGCAACAACACGCCGGCCTCCAGGGCGGCGGGGCTGCGCGTGTACGACTCCTCCCAGTGGGCCGCCGACACGGTGCGGTACGTCTACGCCTACCTGCCGATGATCTACCCCCGCATCAAGATGGTGGGTCACTTCAACGTCGAGGACACCGTCGACAAGCAGGAGTACCTCATGTCCCGGAATCGCACCCTGCTGAACGCCGTCCGTGAGGCCATCGCCAGCGAGTGGTACCTCTCCAGCCTGAGCCAGGTCCCCGAGAGCCACTGGCTCCCGGCCGAGCAGGCGGTCCTCCCCGACAAGGCGCGCCTGGCCAGCTACGTGTGGCTGGGCGACCGGGGGCTGGGCCGGGTGGAGTGCCGCCTGGACGGCCGCCTGCTGGCCACGAGCTACAAGGTGCCCTACGAGGTGGAGATTGACTTCACCCGCATCACCGGCCAGCACACGTTCACGGTGCAGGCGTACGACAAGTCGGGCAAGCTGGCCGCCGAGGTGTCCTACAGCCTGAGGAGCCTGGCGGGCAGCGGGCAGAAGAGCGCCCGGCTGCTGAAGCCCGCGCAGGGAGTGAACAACGCACAGGCGCCGGGCCCGGAGCAGGTGCAGACCTGGCGGCGGGTTCCGGTGATCTACGACGGGGTGACACTGCTCCCCTTTCTAACCCCGGCGTAGGCTGTGCATCCGGAGCACGGGCCGCCCAGGGGAACCGGCAAAGGCCCCGGCCCCAACCCACCGCATCGCAAAATCGCGACCCCCGCACCCCTTTGCGGGGGGTCGGGGCGCTTCACTGCCGCCTTGGCTATCCGCGGCGCAGCCCCTGCAGGCGGAAGCCCTCCGCCAGCAGGTGGAAGGTCGCGGCCGCAAGCCCGAGGGCAAGGCCGGGGTAGAAGGCGATCCAGGGGGCCCGCAGAATGTTGTAGCGGTTCGCACCCAGCATCTGCCCCCACTCGGGGAGGTACTCCACGGCCATGACCCAGCCCTCCCCGCGGACGGCGACCGTACCGCCCACGTAGATGCCAAAAACGGCCAGCTGCCCCATGAGCAGGAGTACCCACGCCATCTCCGACGAGAGCATCACCAGGATGTCCGCCCGCATGAGCGGCAGCACGTGCCGCCGCAGGATCCGGCCGGGGGTGGCCCCCAGGGCGCGGGCGGCCTCCACGTGGGGCATGATCAGGATCTCCTCCACCCGGCGGCGCACCTGCTCGGCCATGCGCGGGGCGCCGGAGAGCACCAGCATGGCCACGTAGACTGCGAGCCAGCCGGCCTGTCCCGGGATGAGCCAGCGCAGACCGCCGAGCGTCATGGCCACCATGGCCAGGGCCGGGATGGAACCGAAGCCCACGGCCGCAGCCCGCACCAGGCGGCCTGACCGCCCGCCGGCCCAACCGGCCCGGAGGCCCGCTGGCAGGGCCACCGCCACGCGCAGGAGGTTCACCAGCGCCGCCAGGCCCAGGGTGTACCGGGCGCCGTAGATGACACGCGAGAGCACGTCCCGACCCACCATGTCGGAACCGAGCACGTAGCCGAATTCGCCAGGAGCGAAAGGCGCCAGACGCAATCGCCGGCCATCCATCTGGATGTAGACCCCCATGTGCGGGTCGGGCAAGGTGATCCACTCGGGCAGGAGCAGCATGACGACCAGCCCGAGACAGAGCACGAAGCCCACCAGCAGCGGCAGATTGAGCCGCCTCACGAGGCCTCCCCTCCTTTGAGCTGCGGGTTGGCCAGCGCCCGCAGGGTGACCGCCAGGCCGTCCATCACCACGAACCAGAGGCAGAAAATCAGCCCGATGGACGCCACCACATGGGGCTGGCTGTAGCTCAGCCCCCGCATGAGCCCCGAACCGATACCGTAATGGTTGGTCAGTACCTCCACCACCAGCTGGCTGGAGAGCGTCACGTTCAGCATGGCGGGCATGCCGTTCAGGGCCCGCGGCAGGGCGTTGCGCATGGCGTGCTTCAGCACCACCCACACCTCGGGCACGCCCTTGGCCCGGGCAGTGCGGATGTAGTCCTCCCGCATCGCCTCGTCCAGCGCGGTGGAGAGGAGCCGGGCGGTGTAGGCCATCGGGATGATGGAGAGCGCCACCAGCGGCAGAAGCCATCCCCGCTCGCCGCCCTGCACCCCGAGCACCGACCAGAGGCGCACGCCGAAGTTGCGGTAAGACCAGATGGTGAGCTGCTGCCCCAGCAGGATCAGGAGGAAGTCCGGCACCGACACCCCCAGGACGGAGACGCCCGCCCCAAAGGCGCGGGCGCCCCGGCTGCCCAGCACCAGCACGCCGAGCAACAGGCCCAGGACGATGCCCACCACCAGCGCCCCGGCGAACAACTCGAAGGAGTACCACCAGGCCTCTTTCAGCAGGGGGAGCAGCGGCAGCACCGTAAACGCCGTGCCGTACCACTTGTCCACCGTGAGGGTGCCCCGGGCCAGCCCCATGAGGTATTCGCCGATCCCCCTGCGGTACTCGGCCAGGGACCAGCCATAGACCAGCCCGCCGCTGTCAGCGTCGACCGGCTCAACCCGGAACTTCTCCGTTGTGCTCGTGCGCACTTCGCCGAGGCTTCCGCTCACGGTGAACTCACCCGTAACCACCACGCCCTCGGGCAGCATGGCGACCAGGACCACGATCGTGGCCGAGAGCACCAGCAGTCCGAGGCGCAGGCCCCATTCACGCAAAAGGCCCAACCCGCGCAACCAGCGCCGCAGCACGGTACGCGATCACCCCTCGTCCGCTTTTTCGCAAAATTGGACGAGGGGTGATTAAGTTTCGTTCGGTTTAAATTACCTGTGATTATCTATAGGGACTCGACATACCCGACCACCCGCTGCACCACCGCCAGGTAGCGGCGGCGGCCGAACAGCCAGCCGCGGTCGAACGCCGCCACCTTGCGCAGGAGCCGCGTGCCGGGGATGGGGGCGTAGAGCACCAGGCGAGCGATGCGCCCCCTCCCCTTGTAGAGCGTCACCGGATCGAGGCCGTAGCTCACCGGACCTCGGGTGAGCCGCACCTCCCAGTGGTAGGGGCCGCACTCCCCCCGGAGCAGCCCGTCGCGCGTACCCACATCCAGCAGGCGAACCTTTCCGAACATGACAGAATCCCTCCTGAGAGGGATTCTGGTCAACCATTCGCCTGCTTAAACGCGCAAGGAATCAAGAAACTCCTTCGATTTCAACGGCCGCTCGGTGCGGGCCAGGATGTAGGCCGTCAGCGCCCGGTCGATCTCCCCGCCCACCTCGCCGCCGAGGCGCACCACGTGCGCCCGGCGGATGTCGCCGTCCAGGAGCCGCTTCATGCTCTCCAACGCCCCGAGCGACAGGCGGATGGCGCCCTCGCCCTCCGCCGAGCAGGCGGGGCAGAGCACGCCGCCCAGGACGGGCGAGAAGCGCACGCTCCCGTTCTGCTGCACCGCCTCGGTGCCGCACCCCACGCAGGCCGTCAGGCTCGGGCGAAAGCCCAGCATGGAGAGCAGCTTCAGCTCATACGCCCGGAGCAGCGGCTCCGGCGGCAGTTCGGGCGCGTTGAACAGGTGGAGGCTGGTCAGGAGGAGCAGGTAAGCCGCCTCCTGCCGCTGCCGCTCCGGCAGGAGGGCATCCATCAGCTCGCAGGCGTACGTGGCATAGGCCATCCGTACCAAGTCCTCCCGCAGCTGCCGGAACGACTCCACGATCTCCACCTGGCTCAGTGTGTCGAGGTTGCGGCCGGTGAAGAGTTGCGCCCGCACCTGGGAGAAGAGCTGGGTCGCGGCCGCAAGGCGGTTGCGGGGGCGACGGGCGCCCCGAGCCACTGCCTCCACCTTCCCCTCCTCACGGGTGAGCAGCACGACAATCTTGTCTGCTTCCTGGAAGTTCCGCACCCGGATAACGATTCCCTCGACGTTGTACAGTGCCAAGTTGCCACCTCCACCCTGCCCCATGATAACACGCCTGCAGGGGACCGGCCCACCCGGGAGAAACCTGGCTGCACAAGTTGTTTGGTTTCCACAAACTTGAATGCATGTTTATTGTCGGTATTGACATGTTTCCCGTTGCATGTTGAATACTGTCGTGATATAAGGAAAGATGATGCAGAGTGACCTGTGGAGGTGGTAGCGTCCACCTTCCAAGCGCGTTGCGGCTGCCGAGGAGGGAGCGCCACCGTGGAACGCAACAGCCGGATGAACAGGCTGAAGCGGCGGTTCCTGCTTCTGGCCCTTCCCATCGCCTCCGTGGCCTGCCTGACGGAATGGCTGCTGCTGCGCCACTCCGGGCAACCGGCCCCCTTCCTCCTGCTGCTGGCGGCCGTCGCGGCACTGGCGCTCGCCCTGCTCTTATGGCGGCGTCAGCGAAGCCTGCGGTTCGTGGAGGCCGCCGTGGCCGTGGGAGTCGCCGCGGCGGTCTTTGTGTTGCTCAGCGAGGCCCTCTTCGGCCCGGAGGAGGCCGCCTTGAAGCTTCTCAGCAGCCTGGCGCCCTGGGTGCCGGTCTCCCTCGCCGCGATTCTCCTGCCGCTGGGCGGCCGCAGGGCCACCGCGGCGGCCAGCCTCATCTACCTGGGCCTGTTGGCCATCGGCCTGAACTATGTCTTGCAACGGGGACTCACGGACTCCCCGCTGCTGGGCGCGCTGCTGCAGTTCTACCTGGCCAACGGGGTGCTCCTTGCCCTGCTCTTCGCCTGGGCGGAGTTGCAGCGTCAGTACGACCGGACGCGCCACCTGGCCCGGTCTATGGCCGACCTGGCGCACACCGACCCGCTGCTGGGCATCCCCAACCGGCGCCAGATGCACCGGCTGATCCAGCGGGAGATCCACTGCGCCGAGGACGGCCTGCAGCCGGCCGTCATGATCATGTTTGACGTGGACCACTTCAAGCAAGTAAACGACACGTACGGGCACGAAGCCGGCGACCTGGTCCTGCGGGCGATCATCGGCTCGGTGAGCCAGACCTTGCGGTCCACCGACGTGGTGGGCCGCTGGGGCGGCGACGAGTTCATCGTGCTGGCGCGCGTGGCCGACCTGGCCCAGGCCCACCAGGTGGCGCAGCGGCTCAGCGAAGCGGTCGCAGAGCGGTTGAGCGACCGCTTCCTCACGGTGACCATCAGCGTGGGCGTGGCCACCTACCACCCGGGCGACACCGTCTCGTCCTGGGTCAGGCGGGCCGACCGGGCGCTGTACAACGCCAAGGCGTCCGGCCGCAACCAGGTGGTCGTGGGTTCGTAACACGCCCCGTTCATTCGCAAAGCAGCCATCGAGGCGAGGGGAACGCCCCTCCCGCCCCGATGGCTGTTCTGCTTGTGCACCCCGGCTATTCCGCAGCGAGACCGGCCAGGATGGCAACCCCGGCGCTGGCACCGATGCGGGTGGCCCCCGCCTCTATCATCGCCAGGGCGGTGGCCGTGTCGCGCACGCCGCCCGAAGCCTTCACGCCCATCTCCGGTCCAACGGTCCGGCGCATCAGGGCGACGTCCGCCACGGTGGCCCCGCCGTACCCGAAGCCGGTGGAGGTCTTGACGAAATCGGCACCGGCCTCCTGCGCCAGCCGGCACGCCGTCACCTTCTCCTCGTCCGTCAGCAGGCCGGTCTCGAGGATCACCTTCACCAGGGCCTCGCCGGCCACCGCCTCCACTACCGCCCGGATGTCGTTCCGCACCACGTCAAGCCGGCCCGACTTCAGCGCCCCGACGTTGATCACCATGTCGACCTCCCGGGCGCCGCGGGCCACGGCGTCCTCCGCCTCCACGGCCTTGATCTCGCTGCGGTTGGCCCCCAGTGGGAAGCCGATCGTGGTGCAGACCTTGACGTCGGTGCCCTTGAGCAACTCGGCGCAGAAGGGCACCCAGTACGGGTTGACGCAGACCGACATGAACCCGTACTCCCGCCCTTCGGCGCAGAGCTGGCGAATCTGCGCCTCGGTGGCATCGGGCTTGAGCAGCGTGTGATCGATCATCTTGGCGAGCTGTGCGCGCGTGATGTGCTTGGGATCCATCGCCGAAACCTCCTCGTCGCAGGGCGGCAGCCCTGGGATGTACTCAGTCTTCCCGGCGCATGCGCTGACTCCCGGTGTAGCATTCGCTGGCGGCAGAATGGACACCTGCCAGTGAAATGGGCGCCGCACGCCCTCCCGGCTGACAGGGCCATTGACAGCAATGCCACAAATTATGCATGGACTTAAGCTACCGAAAACCGTTAAGCTAAGGCACGTACCCGATCGACCACAGCCGCTGAATTCCGACTTCGGAAGCGGAGGACCCAGATTTCCGGGGCCAAGTGCAGCTGCGCTGCGGCTGCCCGGGCGACACTCCTGCCGTCCGCGCCCGTCAGCTAACTTCGCAAGCGTTGCAGGGGGAGACACTCTCCTCCGTGTCTGTGGCGATCAGTCTGATCTACAGTAAGGAGGAGCCCAACATGAAGATTACGAAGGTCAAGGGCCTGGCCATGGCCCTCGCCGTCGCCGCCACCGTGCTGACGACGGCCGCCCCGGCCTCGGCAGCCACCGTTCGCACCTACACTTACACCTACACGTACAACACTCGCACCAGCCTGGCCAGCCTGCTGAGCCGCTACTATCCGCAGGTGCAAATCACCTGGTACACCCCGAAGACCACCCAGACCACCGTCAAGCAGCCTTCCCAGCCGACGCAGCAGACCCAGCAGCCCAAGCCGCAGACTCCCACGCCGGCCCAGCAGTCGCCACAGACCCCGGTGAGTGGCCTCACCGCCGCCGAGCAGCAGATGCTGAACCTGGTCAACCAGGAGCGGGCCAAGGCCGGCCTCCAGCCGCTGCAGGCCGACCTGGAGCTGACCCGTCTGGCCCGGCTGAAGAGCCAGGACATGATCAACAAGGGCTACTTCAGCCACAACTCGCCCACCTACGGTTCGCCGTTTGATATGATGAAGGCCAACGGTATCACGTACCGGACCGCGGGCGAGAACATCGCCGGCAACCAGTCGGTGCAGGCGGCCCACACCGCCCTGATGAACTCCAGCGGCCACCGGGCCAACATCCTGAACGCCAACTACACGCACATCGGCATCGGCATCGTCGAGGGCGGCCCTTACGGCATGATGTTCACGCAGATGTTCGCGGGTCGCTAAGTACGCAGGCAGGGAGGCACTTTCACGTGCCTCCCTGTTCCATTGTATTGTATGCCGCAGGGGCGGCGAGCCGGCGCCACTCCCGAACGGTGCGGAGTGCGTGAGACTCGTGTCTGTGTTCCGGGTTGGGCGTCTCTCCCGGTTCGAAAGCCTGGAAGCAGACCTCATCTGCCCCCTCGACTTCCACCAGCAGCTTGTCATTGACCGCGGGCGCAATGTGCCAACCGTTCTTCAGATCAAAGGGGGAGATCTCCAGGCGACGGAAGGCAGGGTCCCTGTGGCCGCCAGGACTCTGCCAGCTCCTGCGTCGCGGCAGCGGAGGACTGGCAGCACCAAGCTGCCGAGTAGTGGCAAACCCCTCAGCGGCCCGAATAGGGAACAGCAACGAAGGAGGGCAATCCGTTTGGGTTGCCCCTCTTTTTCTTCAGTCGGATAGTAACCTTTCGGTTAGTGGAAAACACACTTTCGTGAACCTCTTGGTGTATTGACGGTCCCCGCAAAAAACAATAGCATGAAAGCGAAGTGGTAATGACAAGTCATGACCAGTAGTGACAACCAGTGGGGAAATCCTTCGTCCTGAAGGCAAGCAGGTGAGTGAGCATGCTCAACAAACAAAGTTCAACTCCTCTCTATAACCAGCTCCTCGATCTCCTGATCAAGACCATCGAGACTTCAGCCAAACCGGACGACAAGATGCCCTCCGAGCGCGAGATCTGCGAACGGTACGGCGTGAGCCGCACCACGGTCAGGGCGGCCCTGAGGGAGCTCGAGGAACTGGGCTACATCTACAGGCGCCACGGCAAGGGGACCTATGTGTCGGCGCTGTGGAAAGAGATGAAGAACCTCTCGGACACCTACAGCTTCACCGAGCACATGAAGCAACTGGGCATGCGGCCGGAGACGCGCATCCTCTCCTTCGAGATGACCAGGGCCAATCGCTCCACCGGCGAGCGGCTGCGGGTGCCCGAGGGGTCAGACATCTATAAGCTGCGCAGATTGCGCCTGGCCAACGGAATGCCCATGATGCTGGAGGTCACGTTCATCCCGCTGCACCTGTTCCCCGGCCTCAACCTGAGCCTGTTGGAGAGCATGCCTCTGTACGACCTTTACCGCACCCGGTACGGCCACGAGCTCAAGTATGCCGACGAAGAGTTCTACGCTTCGCTGGTCCAGGACAAGGAAGCCGAGTTCCTGGGCGTTCCCGTGGACTCGGCCTGCCTGCGGCTGATTCGCACGACCTACAACGCGAAAAATGAAGTCGTGGAGTTCACCATCAGCGCAGCGCGCGCAGACCAGTTCGTGTACAAGATCCGGCACACCTTCAAATAAAGGACGCAGCAGCAATACCTCATCGGGGGGAGATTCCCATTCTCGCAGCATCGGTGGAGGAACTGCAGCGGGTGGGGGCGGCGGTCACCGCTCGGGAAATCGCACAGCAGCCTGAACTCTGGGCGGAGACGTTTGCCTCCTACCGCCAGCAGCATGAACGGTTCACCCAGTTCCTGAATGCCATCACGCAGAAGCACGGCCGCGTGCGGGTGCTCTTCGCCGGCGCCGGCAGTTCGGCCTACGTGGGGGATGCGGCCCTGCCCTTCGTTGCGCTGACGGGCGACCAGGCCGCCTTCGCCTTCCACGCCACCCCGACGACTAGCATCGTGGCCAACCCCACCAGCTACCTGCGGCACGATGAGCCGACCCTGCTGGTGAGCTTCGCCCGCAGCGGCAACAGCCCGGAGAGCACCGCCACCGTAGACCTGGCCCGGCAACTGGTGAAAGACCTGTACGAGATCGCCATCACCTGCGCACCGGACGGGAACCTGGCCAGACAGGCCAGGGGGAACGAGCGCAGCCTGCTGTGGCTCATGCCGGAGCGCTCCAACGATCAGGGTTTCGCGATGACCGGCAGCTTCACGTGCATGCTGCTGGCCACCCTGCTCCTCTTCGACCGTCGCCCGCTGGCCGAGAAGGAACGGTACGTCAGCCAGATCTGCGCGATGGGGCGAGACGTGATCGCACGGGAAGAGGAGATCCGCGCCCTCGCCGGGCTCGATTTTCAGCGCATCATCTACCTCGGCTCGGGACCGCTGGCCGGCGTCGCCCGCGAGGTGCAGCTCAAGGTACTGGAGCTCACGGCCGGGAAGATCGCCACGCTCTGCGACACCTCCCTGGGGTTCCGCCACGGGCCCAAGTCGTTCGTGGACGAGCAGTCGCTGGTCTTCGTGCTGGTGTCGAACGACCCGTACACCCGCCAGTATGACCTCGACATGCTGCGGGAAGTGCACGACGACGGCATCGCCCGGCTGGCCTGCGGCGTTCTGGTGCGGCAGGAGGCCACGCTGCCCATGAAGGTCTTCGCCTTCCCGCAGGAGTACGCGGCCCTTCCGGACGGGTACCTGACCGTCCCCTTCACCCTGTTCGGCCAGATCCTCGCCCTGCACACCGCGGTAAAGCTGGGGAACAAGCCTGACACGCCCAGCCCTACCGGCACCGTGAATCGCGTCGTCAAGGGCGTGACCATCCACAGGTTCCCTGAAGGCGAGTAAAGGTGGGATTGCCCCATGATCGGATGCATCATCACCGGGCACGGTGGTTTCGGACCGGGGCTGGCACAGGCGCTCAGCATGATCGCAGGGCCGCAGCCGCACCTGCATGTGATCCCTTTCCGGGAGACAGAGTCTCTGGAGACCTTCGAGGGCCGGCTGAGGGACGCGCTGGCGGAGCTCCTGCGCGAGACCGGCGGCGTGCTGATCTTCACGGACCTGATGGGGGGGACCCCGTTCCGGACCGCCATGCTCGCCGCCAGCCAGTACGAGAATGTGGAAGTCTTGACTGGAACGAATCTTCCCATGCTGATTGAGATCGGGCTCCTTCGCGCCGCGGAGTCGGATGTCAGAGCCCTGGCCGAGCAAGCGGTCGCGATTGGCACCAGCAGCGTCGAGCATGTCCGCCTGCAGCAAGAGCGCCGGCCGGAACCGCCGGCGGGCAGCGAAGAGGGTATCTAGCCATGTGGGAGATCATCCTGGCCTCGTCCATCGTGATGCTGATCTTCGTATTCCTGACGCTGGCCATCTACTATGCCGCGAACACCCGGGGGTTGAAGAAGCGACGGGAGCACTTCGAGCGGCTCCACGCCGAACTGGCGCCCGGCCAGATGGTCGAGTTCGCCAACGGGATTTACGGCAGGACAGTGGCCGTCCGCCAGGACACGGTCGATATCCAAGTGAAGTCGGGCGCCGTGATGACGGTCTCCCGTTACGCCATCTCGGCAATCATCAAGGAGGAGGACTAGTATGCCAAACATCGTCCTAACCCGGATTGATAATCGCCTGATCCATGGCCAGGTGGCGACCCTCTGGTGCTCCTCGGTGGGAGCGAACCTGATCCTCGTCGCGAACGACAAGGTGGCCAACGACAAGATGCGGCAGTCTCTGATGGACATGGCGGCGCCCGCCGGCGTGGAGACCCGCTATTTCACGCTGGAGAAGACCATCAACGTCATCCACAAAGCATCCCCGCGCCAGAAGATTTTCCTCATCTGCGAAACTCCTGCTGACGTCGTGAAGCTTGTGGAGGGAGGTGTGCCGATCACCAAGGTCAACATCGGGAACATGCACATGGCGGAAGGGAAGAGACAGGTAGCGACAACGGTGGCCGTCGACGACAACGATGTGGCAGCTTTCCGGCGCTTGCAGGAGCTTGGCGTGGAACTGGAAATCCGGCGCGTTCCGACGACCCCACCCGAGGATGTGTCCAAGCTGTTCCGGTAGCGCGAGTTCTCCTAGAGGAGGCGAGTCTCGCTGATGGACGCGGATATCACTGCCATTCAGGTCATCCTGGTGTTCCTGGTAACATTCATCGCCGCAATCGACCAGTTTAACTTCCTGGAATCCCTGTATCAGCCGATCGTGATGGGACCCATCATCGGTGCGATCATGGGCGACGTCCAGACCGGTCTGATCGTCGGCGGCACGTACCAGCTGATGACCATCGGCAACATGCCGGTCGGTGGCGCACAGCCGCCCAACCCGGTCATCGGCGGCATCATGGCCACCGTGCTGGCCATCTCGCTGGGCCTCGAGCCCAACGCTGCCGTCGCTGCGGCCATCCCGTTCTCCCTGCTCGGCCAGTACGCCGTGACCACGATCTTCACGATCATGTCCCCCGTGATGGCCTACGCCGACAAGGCGGCCCACGAGGCTGACCCGAAGAAGATCGCGTGGATCAACTACGGCGCCATGGGCTTCCTGGGCCTGGTGTTCGGCATCATCGTCACCCTGTTCTTCGTCGGCGGCGCCACCTTCGGCAGCACGGTCGTCAACGCCATCCCGGCGTGGCTGATGAGCGGACTCAGCGCAGCCGGCGGCATGATGCGGTTCGTCGGCTTCGCGATCCTGCTGAAGGTGATGATCTCCGGGGAGATGTGGGGCTTCTACTTCATGGGCTTCGCCCTGGCCAACCTGCTGGCCAGCATCCCGCAGCTGAGTGGTTCGGCCCTGCTCCTGCTGGCTCTGATCGGCTTCGCGTTTGCCTACTGGGATTATCAGAATCAGACTGCGGTGAAGTCGGCTGCGGCCGCGGGTGGCTTCGGCGGAGGTGACGAAGATGGCATTTAGCATTCCCGATCAGTACAAGGACCTGACCCCTGCTGAACCGCTGGATAAGGCTACACTGAACCGGATGGCCTGGCGCTCGGTCTTCCTGCAGGCGTCGTTCAACTACGAGCGCATGCAGTCGGCCGGCTGGCTGTACTCGATCCTGCCCGGACTGCAGAAGATCCACAAGAACAAGGACGACCTCGCCGCCTCGATGTCCCACAACCTGGAGTTCTTCAACACCCACCCGTTCCTGGTCACCTTCGTGATGGGCATCGTGCTCTCGCTGGAGCAGAACAAGGCGGACATCAACACCATCCGTGCCGTCCGCGTCTCCGCCATGGGCCCGCTGGGTGGCATCGGCGACGCCATCTTCTGGTTCACGCTGGTGCCCATCGCCGCCGGCATCACCTCCAACATGGCGCTGACCGGGAACATCGCAGCACCGTTCGTCTTCCTGCTGATCTTCAACGCCGTGCAGTTCCTGGTGCGCTTCTGGCTGATGCACTGGTCCTACCAGTTCGGCACCGACGCCATCAAGATGTTCACGGCCAACGCGAAGCAGTTCACCCGTGCGGCGAGCATCCTGGGCGTCTTCGTGGTGGGCGCGCTGACCTGTCTGTACGGCGGCACGACCGTCAACATCAACATCCCCAACGGCTCCACCTATGAGGCCGTCCCGATCACCACCGTCGTGAGCGCCGAGGAACTCAGCCGGTACACGGACCTCGGGGCCACCGTCCAGGAACTCACCTCCGGCGACTTCCTGGTGACCTACAACGAGTACAACGAGGTGCCGGTCACCATCAACATCCAGCAGATCCTGGACGGCATCGTCCCGAAGCTGATCCCGCTGGCGCTTACCCTGTTCCTCTACTTCATGTTCACCAAGAAGGGCTGGACGCCGCTCAAGGCCATCGGATTCCTGCTCCTGCTGGGTCTGGTGGGCTCCGGCTTCGGCCTGTGGCCGTCGATCTGGTAATGCAATGCGAAGTCCCCGCCGGTCCGAGGACCGGCGGGGACTCTGCGCGCCTGGGGATCACCCCCTGAGCAGCCGCGCCAGATCCCGGGCCGTGATGCCCTGGATGTACCGCCCCACGTCCAGCGGCTCCAGGGCTGCCTCCAGGTGGTCGTCCAGGGGCAGGCCCACAAGGGCCTTCTCCAGCTCCGAGAGCTCCGCACTGCTGAAGAAGTCGCCGTAGATCTTCACGGCCTGGATGCGCCCCGCCTCCACCTGCATGTAGGCGGTGACCAGCCCAGAGGGGAAGCGCTCCTCCACACGCACGTCGTAGGCCGGCGAGGCGCCGTAGTTCCACTCCCAGGTGGCGTACTTCTGGTCGCGCAGCTGCCGCACCTCTTCCAGCTGCGCGGGGGTGAGGGCCATCTCCTGGAGCCCCTCGGTCTGCAGGATGTGCTCCTTCAGCAGCTGCTTGAACTCCTCCATCGAGACAGGCCGGGGCGCGTGGGCGTTGATGGTGGTCACCCGGCTGCGCACCGACTTCACGCCCTTGGACTGGAATTTGGCCTCCCGCACCTTGAGGGCGCTGGCCACGACCGTGATGTTGGAGTTCAGCATGATGCACCCGTGGTGCAGCACGCGCCCCCGCCGGACGTACTGGGCGTTGCCGCAGAACTTCTTGCCGTCGATGGTGAGGTCGTTGCGGCCCGTGAACTCCGCTTTCACCCCGATCTTCTCGAGGGTCTTGATCACCGGCACGACGAAGACGGCGAAGTTGAGGTCCGGCGCGGCCTCCTTGTCCACGATGAAGGTGTAGTTCAGGTTTCCCAGGTCGTGGTAGACCGCACCGCCGCCCGAGAGCCGCCGGACCACGCGGATGCCGTGCTCCGTCACGTATTCTTGGTTGATCTCCTCGTAGGTGTTCTGATGCCGGCCCACCACGATGGTGTTCTCGTTCTGCCAGAGGATGAAATAAGACTGCGAGGGGTCCAGCCGCTCAAACACGTACTCCTCGAAAGCGAGGTTGAAGTACGGGTCCGTGCTCCCCGTCTCCAGGTAGATCATCCGGCTTTGCTCCTTTCAAGCGGGGCCGCCCGGCCCCGCTCACTCTCTCATTCACCGGGGCCGCCGCCTTTCCCGGGGCGGATGGCCCCTTTTGACGCGCTTACAATAGACTTTCGCACACGGAAGACACTCCCCTCCCCCGGAGAGACTATTCTTCCCGGCCGCGTTGACCCGCCCGGCCCGGGCACTGTATAATATACAGGAAACTGTAGAATGGAAGGGGTGGATTGGGTTGGTGCGCTTCGCCATTGGCGGTCAGGTCGACAAGAAGAAGGTGGCGGAACTGGTCCGGCAGGTGGGCGGCGACGCCGTTCAGGTCACCGAGGCCAGCGACCTGGAGGCGGCCATGCAGGTGAAGACCGGCAAGGCCGACTACTACCTGGGCGCCTGTCACACCGGCGGCGGCGGCCTGGCCATGGCCATTGCCATGCTGGGCAAGTCTCAGTGCCTCACCGTCTCGATGCCCGGGCGGCCGCCGAAGGAAGAGGAGATCCGGAAGGCGGTGGCGGACGGGGTGAAGGCGTTCGCCTTCACGGCCGACCACGCCGAGCGCGCGGTACCGATGATCGTGAAGGCGATCCTCGAAAGGAGCCAGGGTTGATGTCGCTTGAGACCTACCCCCTCCCCGCCCTCTCCCTCGCGGAGGCAGCCGCTCTCCAGTGGCGGCTCGTGGACCTGATCCACCGGCACTTCGACGGCCACGCGATCCTGCAGACCGGCGACCTGGGCGTGGTGCCCGGGCTGGGGCGCCCGCGGGCCACCGCCCAGGTGGAGCGGGTCCTCGCCGACCTCTTCGAGGCGGAGGACGCGGCGCTGGTGCGGGGGGCGGGCACGGGGGCGATCCGGGCGGCCCTGCAGGCGCTCCCCGGCGCCCGGCGGATCCTCGTCCACCGGGCCCCCGTCTACTCCACCACCCGCGTCACCCTCGCGGCGATGCGGCTGGAGGTGCTCGAGGCGGACTTCCACGACCCCGCGGAGGTGGCCCGGGTGGCCCGGGAGGTGGACGTGGCGCTCGTGCAGCACGCACGGCAGCGCATGACCGACCGGTACGACATCGGCGCCGTCATCCGCACCCTGCGCCAGGCGGCGCCCGGGTTGCCCGTCATCACCGACGACAACTACGCCGTCTGCAAGGTGCCCGCGATCGGCGTCCAGCTCGGGGCCACGGCCTCGACCTTCTCGCTCTTCAAGCTCCTGGGCCCCGAGGGTGTGGGGTGCGTGGTGGGCGAGGGCGCCCTCATCGAGCGCATCCACCGGGACGCCTACTCCGGCGGGACGCAGGTGCAAGGTCCCGAGGCCATGGAGGCCCTGCGGTCGCTGGTCTATGCCCCGGTGGCGCTGGCCCTGCAGGCGCAAGTCGTACAGGAGGTGGTCGACCGGCTCAACGCAGGAGAGGTCCCCGGTGTGGCAGCGGCCGCAGTGGCCAACGCCCAGTCCCGCGTGGCGCTGGTTCAGCTGGAAGAACCCATCGCCGACCGCGTGCTGGCCGCAGCCCCGCAGTTCGGCGCCGCCCCCTATCCGGTGGGCGCCGAGTCCCGTTACGAGGTCTCCGCCATGTTCTACCGCGCATCCGGTACCTTCCTGGCCGACCGACCGGATCTGGCCCCGTACCTGCTCCGGATCAACCCGATGCGGGCGGGCGCCGAGACGGTCCTCCGCGTGCTCCGGCAATCGGTGGAAGCTGCTTCGAAGCCGTAAAGGAGAGATGACGCGTGGAACTGCTCAAGCTCGTGGTCGCAGCACTCATGGGCGGCCTCGCCGCCTATCTGGCCCAGCAGGGCATCGCGGTCTTCAACGACGGCCTCCGTCCCATCCTGCCTGAGTTCCTGGAAGGGCGCATGAAGCGCCGTGAACTGGCGCTCACCTCCTTCGCCCTGAGCTTCGGCCTCGTAATCGGTTTCGGCATCCCCTTCTCCCTCACCAGCCAGCTCATCCTGATCCACAGCATCTTCCTAGCCACCGACATCATCGGTACCTCGTCCCCCAACAAGTGGCTGGCCGCCGGACTCGGCGCCGCCTGGGGCGTGCTCCTCACCATCGGCCTGCAGGCGGTGGTCGACGCCTTCGCCCTGCTGCCCGTGAACTTCCTGGACGCCCTTGGCCAGGTGAGCTCTCCCATCGTCTCGGCCTTTGCGGTGTTCCCGGCCCTCGCCGTGGCCCTGCACCACGGGTGGCAGAAAGGCGCCATCACCCTCGCCATCCAGCTGCTCGTCCGCCAGCTGGTGGTGCGCTTCAACCCGATCGCCATCGGCTCCGCCAACATCAACCTGAACGTCGAGGGTACCGCCCTGGTCGTCGGCATGATCCTGCTGCTCATCTTCGCCGCGCGTGAGAAGGCCGACGTGAGCGCCGAGACCAGCCTGGCCGCCGTTTTCTCCGACCGGGTGAAGCGCATCAAGCAGAACGCCCTGGTCCTCTCCGTCATGGGCGCCCTGGTGGCCGCCGCCGCCAACCTGGGCGTGGTCGCCGGCGACCCGATCAGCCTGAGCCTCGCGGCCGAGGGCAACCTGCTGGACGCCGGCATCGCCGCCCTGGCCCGGGGCATCGGCTTCGTGCCGCTGGTCGCCACCACCGCCGTGGCCACCGGCGTCTACGGCCCCGTCGGCATGACCTTCGTCTTCGCCGTGGGCTTCTTCTCGCCGCACTGGATCGTGGCCGCCATCCTGGGCGCCGTGATCATCTTCCTCGAGGTCGTGCTGCTGGACGTCATCGCCCGGTTCCTCGACCGGTTCCCGGGCATCCGTCAGGCCGGTGAGCACATCCGCACGGCCATGACGAAGGTGTTGGAGGTCGCCCTGCTGGTAGGCGGCATGATCGCCGGCAACGCCATGGCGCCCGGCCTGGGCTACTTCGTGGTCGCCGCGCTCATCGTCCTGAACGAGGCGGCCGGGCTGCCCGTGAACCGGCTGGCCATCGGTCCGGTCGCCGCCATCGTGACGGGCATCCTGATCAACATCCTGAAGCTGCTGACCCTCTTCACCCCGGCGTAATCAATCCGGAAACCGCGGGGGCGGGGCGTGGCCCCGCCCCCGTGCTCAGGGGAGGAACACCGCATGAACCCGTGGCAGTCGGACCTCTACCGCAAGTACGGCCGGGTGGCCATGCAGATCGCCGCCGACCTGCTCTCGCTGCGCCCCGGGGACCGCATTCCCCGCGTGCAGGACTACGCCCGGCGCTGCGAGACGGGGAACGGCACCGTGCAGAGCGCCCTGCGGTCGCTGGTGGACGCGGGGGCGGTGCAGGTGGAGGCCCGTGGGCACCTGGGCACCTTCCTGGTGCAGGCCGACTACCGCAAGCTCCGGGAGATCGCCGGGTTCACCTCGCTGCTGGGGTTGATGCCCCTGCCCTACACCCGCCGGTACGAGGGGCTCGCCTCGGGGCTGTACGAAGCGGTGCGGGGCAGCGACATCCCGTTCAGCCTCGGCTACATGCGGGGCGCCAGGAGCCGCGTCGCCGCAGTGCGCCGCGGGCAGGCTGATTTTGCGGTGCTCTCCCGCCTGTCGGCGGACCTGGCGGTGGCCGAGGGCGGCGTCGTCGCCGTGATGGGGCTCGGTCCCGAGAGCTTCGTCTACCGCCACGGCATCCTGCTGGCCAACCCCCAGTTCACCGGCATCACGGACGGCATGCGGGTGGGGGTCGACCCGCAGACCCTTGACCAGGCCCGGCTGACCGAGCTGGAGTGCCGCGGCAAGCAAGTGGAACTGGTGGAGGTTCCCTACTCCCACCTCATCCCGCGGCTCCGGGAACACCAGATCGACGCCGCCATCTGGAACCTGGACGAGTTCTCGGCCGGCATGATGGAGGTGCACTCCCTGCCGCTGCAGAACCCGGAGGCCGTGCGGGTGTCGGAGACCGCCACCGAGGCCGTGCTGGTGATCAACGCCGACCGCCCCGACCTGGAGCGGCTCCTGCCGGAGACTATCGCCCCCGCCGTCGTGCGGCAGGTGCAGGAGGAGGTCCTGGAGGGGCGGCGGATTCCCTCGTACTGATCCAGAACACGTTTGGGAGGGAGCCCCTTGTCGCTGGAACTGCGACTCCAGCTGCTGGAAGAGAGCGGGCAGATCGGCCCGGAGGTGGCGGATCTGACCCGCCATGTGATCCGAAAGGTCGAAGAGCGCTACGGCGTCGCACTCACGGAGGAGAACGGTGCGATGTTCGTCACCCACCTGGCGGTGGCCCTGGAAAGGCTGCGCACCGGGCAGGCCATCGACGTCATGCTGGCGGAGGGGCTGGCCGAGGTGAAGGCATACCCCCGGGAGTGGGCCTTCGTGAGCGAGGTCGTGGCCGGGGAGGCCGGGCGCCGGCTGGGCGTGAAGATGCCGGAGGGGGAGATCGGCTTCCTCACCGCGCACCTGATCACCCTGCTGCACCCGGAGGGGCTGTGACGTCCCGGTGGCGCCGGTCGGTGGCGGCCGCGCAGGCAGAGCTGGGCCGCTCGGTGGTCGCCCTGGCGCCCGGGGCGGCCGACACCGACCGGGAGGACGGCGTGCTCCGCTTCGGCGTGAAGGACACCGCCGCCATTGAGGACGGCCTCCGCCGGCGGCTGGCCGCCGAACCCGGCCTGGGCTGGCTGACGGTGGACCGGGCGGCGCCCGGGGGCCGGGCGGTGGACACCGGCCTCACCAACCCGCTCACCGGGCGGCCGATGACCGGCTCCACCAGCGGCGGGCCGGTGAACATCCTGCTTGGCCTCATCGACTTCTGCGTGGGCACGGACGGCGGGGGCTCCGTGCTCGGACCCGCGCTCGCCACCGGCCTCGCCGGCGTGATCGGCGCGGGGATGGGGCTCGTCTCGTCCGTGGAACGGGTCTCCACCGACGGCTACCCCTTCCGGCCCAGCCTGGGCGTCATCGGGCGCGACTGGCCCACCGCCCGCGCCGGCCTGGCGGCCCTGCTCAGGGCCGCCGGGGTGGCGCCGCCCCCCGCAGCCGACCTCGCGGGCGTGCGGGTTGCCGTACCCCGCCCGGGCTCCGTGACGCTGCCCGACGGGGCCGACATGGCGGCGGAACTGGCACCCTGGCTCGCGCCCCTCTGGGCGGCCGGGGCGGTGGCCGTGGAGGTGGATATGAGCGGAATCGCCGCCCGTGACCGGTCCCTGGACCTGCTGCGGCGCCTCTGGGACTCCGCGGACCTGGCCGTGACCCTGGAGGGGCCCGTGGACCTCTACGGCCTGGGCGACTCGGTGGTGGGGGTCCTGGGCAGGCCCGGCGCCCAGCTGCAGGCCCTGGGGGGCAAGTACCTGCTGCGGTCGGTCAACCTCGCCGGCTGTACGGGGGTGGCTCTGCCGGTTCCCCGGCTCGCCTCGGGCCTCGTCCTGGCCGGCCCGCCCGGCGCCGCTGGCGCCGGCCGCACCCTGGCGGCGGCGGACCTGCTGGCGCCCTCCCTCAGGATGCCGCCGGTCTTCGGGCGATACTTCTTTCAGCTTCCCTGACGGTACGGCTCCCCTGATTCGGCACACACCCGGGAGGAGGATTCCATGGCGCACATCATGACGGTTCTCGGCCCGATCAACCCCGCCGAACTGGGCCCCACCCTGATGCACGAGCATCTGTTCATCGACCTCTCGGGACGGAAGCGCGACCCCGACACCATCCTGGACAACCTCGAAGTCGCCTGCCAGGAGGTCGCCCACCTGCAGCGGGCCGGGGGCAGGGCGCTGGTGGAGGTGACCTGCCACGGCATGGGCCGCCGGGTGGACCTCCTGCAGGAGGTGGCCCGGCGGACCGGGCTTCAGGTGATCGCAGCCACCGGCTTCTACCAGCAGGCCTACCACCCGCCGTACGTGGCCGAGCGCACGGCCGAGGAGCTGGCCGAAATGCTCATCCGGGAGTGCGAGGAGGGCATGGACGGCACCCCGGTGAGGCCCGGCATTCTGGCCGAGATCGGCACCTCGAAAGGTGAGATCCGGCCCGACGAGGCCAAGGTCTTCCGGGCGGTGGCGATCGCGCACAAGGCCACTGGCCTGCCCATCTCCACCCACTGCACGCTCGGCACCATGGGGCTGGAGCAGCTGAACCTGCTGGAGGCCGAGGGGGTAGACCCATCCCGGGTGGTGATCGGCCACCAGGATCTGCGCGACGATCTGGAGACACACGTGGCACTCGCCCGGCGCGGCGCCACCGTCGCTTACGACACGGCCGGCAAGGAAGCCTACATGCCCGACGCGGTACGGGTGCGGCTGATCACGGGAATGCTGGAGCGGGGCCTGGGTGACCGGGTCGTCCTCTCCATGGACGTGACCCGCCGCTCGCACCTCAAGGCCAACGGAGGCTACGGCTACAGCTACCTGTTCGACCGGCTGGTGCCGGAGCTGCAGGCGGCCGGCGTGAGCGACGCGGAGCTCCACCTGATGCTGGTGGAGAACCCGCGCCGCATCCTGACCGTCCCCTGAGGCACCCCGGGAGAGGAGAGAGGCCCATGTTCCTGGAGACGACGATGCGGCGGAACCCCCGCCTGATCGAGGCGGCGCTGCGGTTCCACGCGGAGCGGCGACTGCCGCCCAACACCTATGTGCTGGACCTGGACGCCATCCGGGCCAACGCCCGGATCCTGGCGGAGGCGGCGCGGCGGGTCGGCATCCAGCTTTACTTCATGTCCAAGCAACTCAACCGCAACCCGCAGGTGATCCGTGCGGTGGCCGAGGCGGGCATCCCCCGCGGTGTGGCCGTCGACATCGACGACGCCCGCGCTTTTCGCGCCGCCGGCGTGGCCCTCGGCCACGCGGGCCACCTGGTGCAGATTCCCCGGGCCCACCTCCCGCAGGTGCTCTCGTGGCGGCCGGAGGTGCTGACGGTCTTCTGCCTGGACCAGGCCCGAGCCGTGAGCGAGACCGCCACGGCCCTGGGGCTGCGGCAGGACGTTCTCCTGCGCGTGGCCGCCGGCTGCTTCTACCCCGGCCAGGAAGGCGGAATCCCCCTGGAGGAGCTGCTGGAGGTGGCCCGTGCGGTCGTCGCCCTGCCCGGCGTCCGGGTCGTGGGCGTGACCGCCTTTCCCTGCCTGGTGGCAGAGGACGGGCGGCCCGCGGCCACCCCGAACCTGGAGGCGGCCGTCCGGGCGGCGGATCTGCTCCGGCGGGAGCTGGGGCTTGCGATCACCCAGGTGAACGCCCCCTCCCTGACTTGCACCGCCACGCTGCCCATGCTGGCGCGGGCGGGGGCCACCCACGGCGAGCCGGGCCACGCGCTCACCGGCACGACGCCGCTGCACGCGGTGACGGACCAGCCAGAGCTGCCGGCGATGCTCTACCTCACGGAGGTCTCGCACACCTACGGCGGCCGGGCCTACGCCTACGGCGGCGGCAGCTACCCGAGGGGCCACATGCGGCGGGCCCTGGTGGGTACGGCACTTCGCCCGGCCTCCCTGCAGCGGCCCGCCGCTGAAAACATCGACTACTACCTGACGCTGGACGACCCCCAGGCCCGGGTGGGCGAGCCCGTGATCGCCGCCTTCCGCACCCAGGCCTTCGTGGCCCGGGCCAACCTGGCCCTGCTGGAGGGCGTACAGGCCGGGGCGCCGCGGCTGGCCGGCCTCTTCGACCGGGCGAACCAGCCGCTGGACCTCGGGATCTGACGGAGAAGAGGTGCTGACATGCGCAAGCGTGCGATCGTACTGGTGCTGGACGGTTTCGGCGTGGGCGCCATGGCAGACGTGGCGCAGGTGCAGCCGCGCGACCAGGGGGCCCACACCCTGGCCAGCCTGGTCCGCGCACAGGGTCATCTGGAGATTCCCACCCTGCTCAGGCTGGGCCTGGGCCGGATCGCGCCCGAGGCCGGGCTGCCGCCCGCCGGCACGCCCGAGGCCGCCTGGGGCCGTTGCAACCTGGCCCATCACGGCGCCGACACCTACGCCGGCCACAACGAGATTCAGGGTAACCGGCCCCGCCGGCCTGTCATCGCCCTGTTCCGGGAGGTGGCGGATGCGGTGCGTGACCGGCTGGTCCAGGCCGGCCACCGGGTGGAGACCGCCATACCGGGCGGCAGTGCGCTGTTGGTGGACGGACAGATCCTGGTGGGGGACAACCTGGAGACCGACCCCGGTCGCATCTACAACGTCACCGGCCCGCTGGATGCCGTCCCCTTCGACCGCATCCTCCGGGTCGGGCGCCTGGTGCGGGAAGTGGCCCGCGTGAGCCGGGTGATCGCCCTGGGCGGCGTGCGCATCACGGTGGACGACATCCTGGCCCACACGCGCAACACCCCGGCCGGACAGACCGGGGTGGTCACGCCGGAGCTGCACATCTACAATGAGCACTACCGCGTCCGGCACCTGGGCTATGGCATCGACCCCGCCGTGCAGGCGCCGAGCCTCGTGGCCGCCACTGGGCTGCCGGTGGCGATGATCGGCAAGATGGCCGACGTGGTGGAGTGCCCCGCGGCCCGCTGGCGCGATCCGGTGGTCGACACCGACCTGGTGCTGCAGCAGGTGCTGGAGCAGCTGGACCAGATGCAGGGCGGCGGCTACATCGCCGCCACGGTGCAGGAGACCGACCTCTCCGGCCACGAGGAGGACCCGGCCAAGTACGCCGCGATCCTGGCCCGGGCGGACCGGGGCATCGCCCGCCTGCTCGAGCGCCTGCAGCCCGGCGACCTCTTGATCATCCTGGCCGACCACGGCAACGACCCGCTCATCGGCCATTCTCTCCACACCCGGGAGCAGGTGCCCCTGCTGGTGACGGGGCCTGACGTGCGACCGGTGGACCTGGGCGTGCGCACCACGATGGCCGACGTCGCGGCCACCGTGTGCGACCATCTCGGGGCACCGGCCCCGGAGTTCGGCACCAGTTTCCTGGGGCTGCTGCACTAGCCAGACAGCGGAGCCGGCTGCCACCTTCCGTGTGGCAGCCGGCTTCTTGCTTATGATGTGCCTGAGAAGGGCTATCCGGTAACGACCCGGAGGGACGGCTCGCCCGTCACCTCCGCCCGCACGCCCGCGGGGGTCACCTCCAGGTTCACCCGGGCGCCGCCCACGCGCAGGCCCCGGACTGTCACCCGGCCCAGCCATTCCGGCAGGGTGGGGTTGATCCGCAGGGTCCCCCCGGCGGCGTCGGGCTCGAGGCCGAGCATCGCCTGCACCAGTGCGATGGGGGTGGCCGCCGCCCAGGCCTGGGGCGAGCAGGCCACGGGGTACTCCACGGGAACGCCCACGTCCCGCGGGAAGCCGCAGAACAGCTCGGGCAGCCGGAAGTGCTCGAAGTGGGAGGCCGCGTCCACCAGGCCGCCGATCACCTGGTTCGCGTCGCGGTAGAACCCGTAGCGCTTGAGCCCCAGCACGCAGAGCGAGTTGTCATGCGGCCAGACCGAGCCGTTGTGGTAGCTCATCGGGCTGTACGTCGGCTCCTCGGCGCTCAGGGTGCGGATGCCCCAGCCGCTGAACATGTCCGGGGCGACGAGCCGCTGGGCCACGGCGGCGGCGCGCTCCTCCGCCACGATGCCCGACCAGAGGCAATGGCCGATGTCGGACGAGACGGTGCGCACCTGCCGCTTCTCCCCGTCCAGGGCGATGGCGTAGTACTGCCGGTCCGGCATCCAGAAGGCTTCGTTGAACCGCACCTTCAGGTCGGCCGCCTCCTGGGCCAGCCGCAGGGCCAGCTCCTTCTCGCCCAGCGCGTGCAGGATCGGCGCCAGGCGGCGCTTGGCGTCGTACACGTAGCCCTGCACCTCGGAAACCGCCACCGGGCTGGAGGCCCGCCGGCCGTCCGGGTGGCACATGGAGTCCGGCGAATCCTTCCACGACTGAACCTTGAGGCCCGCACCCGGGTCGGCCCGGAACTCGACGAAGCCGTCGCCGTCCAAGTCGCCGTACCGGTCCAGCCACCCGATGGCTTCCCGCACGCTGGGCATCAGCTCCCGCACCAGGTCGAGGTCCCCGGTCCAGGCGTGGTACTCGCAGAGCAGCACCAGGAACAGCGCCGTGCTGTCCACGGAGCCGTAGTAGCGGCCGTAGGGGACCTCCCCCAGGTTGGCCATCTCGCCGTGGCGCACCTCGTGCAGGATCTTGCCGGGCTCCTCGGCCCGGAACGGGTCGACCTCCTTGCCCTGGAGCGCCGCCAGCGTCCGGAGGGTGCCCCGCGCGAAGTCGGGGTTCAGGGCGAGGGCCTGAATGGCGGTGATGATGGAGTCGCGCCCGAACGGCACCGCGAACCAGGGGATGCCGGCGACGGGGAACAGCCCATGCCCCTGGTCGGCCGCCAGCAGCCGCAAGTCCTTCACCGACCGCTCGATCAACCGGTTGAAGAGCGGGTGGTCCGTCTCGATCGCCGTGCAGGTGCGGGACCAGTCGGCGTAGTCGCGCCGCAGAGCTTCGAGGGCCTGGTCGAACCCGTGACAGATGGGGAAGGCCCCGTTCTCGGCGGGCAGGACCGCCACGTCCACCACGGCCGTGCCCTTCGGGCCCAGGGTCAGCGCCCAGGCGGCCTGCTCGCCGGCGAGGCTGGTGGGCGGCGTGAGGAACCGCACCCGGGTCTGGCGCAGCACGCCGTCGCGGCCCCGATACCCCAGCGTGACGGCTCCGCCTTCCACCCGTTGCTCCTCGAACACGCCGTGACCCGCGGGCGGAATCCCCCGCACCTGGAACAGGTCGGCGAAGTCGGCCTCAAACCGCAGGTCCAGCCGCACCGAAACCGGCTCGAGCCGCATGTTGGTGACCGTGATGCGCTCGTACATGGCACCCGCGTGGATGACCCGCTGCCGCTCCAAACCCAGAGTCACCCGGTTGAAAATCTGGTGGCTGGCCCCGGACTGCAGGAAGACCCGCTGCACGTAGTTGTCCGCGGCCGTTCCTCCCAGGAGGTCAGGCCGCTCCCCGTCCACGCGAAGCTCGAAGCGGCTGAGGTAGCGGGTGTCTCGGAAGTAGAGCCCCAGCGGTCCGTCTTCCGGCGCGATGTCTCCCCATCGGTTGGATACTTGGAACAGGTCTCCTTCACGGGTGACAAGGTAGTCCATGAACGGTTTCCTCCTTAACAATCCGGGGACCCGCCGCAGGGCGGATCCCCAGGGCCATCTCTCCACCACTGGCGGGGATCACTCGCATGCCTGCCGGCCGGCCGTCATGTGAAGGGGAACCCCCTCCGCCTCCACGGCCCAGCCCGGCTCCCGGGAGGTGACGGTGAGGACGGCACCGTCCCACTCGAGGTCGAACCGGTTGGTGCCGACCCGCACGTCCCTCAGGCTAGCCCGCGGCCAGCCGGCGGGGAAGCGGGGCCGGAGCAGCAGGGTCCGCTCGTGGGCGCGGGGTTGCAGGCCGAACACCTGCGAGACCACCGGCCACGCGATGGCGTAACCCGACCACGCCTGCAGGAAGCAGCCGCCGTCGGGCAGGATCTCGGGCACGGCACCGGGCATGTGCCGCTCCAGAGTTTCCGCCAGGACGCGCACGCGGGCGAGGGCCTCATCCGGCCGCCCGTAGTTCAGTTCAGCCACCGCAAGCACCCCCGTGTTGATGCTCATCGCGGCGGCGCGCTCGATGCCGTTCAGGTACATGCCCCACGGGCCGGTGAACTCGCTGGACTCCACCCGCGCCAGCACGCGGGAGGCGCGCTCGGCGGGCGCGAGCCCGGCCTCCAGCGGCGTGATGACAATCCAGTTCTTGAGCAGCCAGGGCCGCCGCGCGTCCGGGTTCGGGTCGGCCTCGGCCCGGGCCAGCAGGTGGGCATAGGCGGCGCGGACGTCCGGGCGCGCATGGTCCACGTACTGCGAGCGGACCGACCGTTCCACCAGTGCGCGCAGCCGGGGGGCGATCTCCCCGGGAGTGGCCAGCAGGTCGCCGTACATGCCCTCCTCCTCGATCCAGAAGGCCTCATCGAGGCGGCGGCAGACGGCCTCCCGCAGCCGGCGGCTGCGGCCGGCGGTCTCGGCATCGCCCACGGCCTCCGCCATGCCGGCGAGGGCCTCCAGCGCCTGCGCCGTGTAGGCGGCGGCGTCGATCATCTGCAGGTCGAGCCCCTCCACCTCCATCATGCCGCTGCCCCGGGGCAGCGCCTCCCCCGGTGCGCAGCGCTCGCCCATCACCCAGCCCAGGAGGCCCTGCCGGCAGAACGGGTAGCTGCGCCGGAGGAAGTCCATGTCGCCAGTCCAGAGGAACGTCTGCCACACGGCGTTCACGTACTGCGGGGTCTCCTGCACGTTGCCCCGGTGGTACACGTGGCCGAGGGGGGTCGCCTCGTGGATCACCCGGCCGCTCTCGCCGTTGGCCTGCCAGCTGACCCGCCGGAGTGCATCCAGGGTCTCCACCGCCAGCTCGTGCTGGCCCAGCGCCAGGCAGCCCAGCACGGCGTAGGCGCTGTCACAGCCGAAGAGCCACATGTAGTCCGGTGCGCCCGCGCCGAGGAAACGCCCGAGCCCGGGCACGTCGCGCACCAGCCAGTCGTAATTGCACTTGATCCAGTCCCAGGCGCGCTGGACTGCGGCGTCGGGAACCTGCAGGCGGCTCATCCTGAGCAGCCGCCCGTACCGCCCGCGCTTCGCGGCGGGTCGGTGTAAGCCGAAAACGGCGTGCCGTCGAAGCCCACCACGGAGACGTCGCCGGGCACCCGCAGCCCCTCCTCCCGTGCGGCGCGCAGCACCCCCCGCGCCATGATGTCCGACGCGGCCATGATGGCCGTGGGGCGCTCCGGGAGGCGCAGCAGCACCCGGGCAGACGTGTAGCCGCTTTCCTCGGAGAGGTCGCCCTCCAGGACCAGGGCCGGGTCGAAGGGCAGGCCGTGGCGCTGCAGGGTCTCGCGGTACCCGGCCAGGCGGTACTGGGCGAACATGTACTTGAGCGGCGCGCCGATAAAGCCGATGCGCTTGTGCCCCAGCGCGATCAGGTGCTCGATCGCCATCTGCGCACCGGCCGAGTTGTCCACATCAATCCAGTAGTCCACCGGCTGCTGGCAGCGCCCGAACAACACGAAGGGAATGTCCCGCTTCTGCAGCCACTCCACCCGGGGGTCGATAGCCTGGGACTCGAGCACGATCACACCGCCCAGGCGCCTGCGCAGGAGCTCGCGCGGCGGGTCATCCTCGTTCTTCCCGGGGTGGAGCAGAAGCAGGCCGACGTGGCGCTCCGCCGTCACGTCCATCACGCCGCTGATGAACTCCAACAGAAACGGGTCCGCATGGCGGGGGGCGGGCATCAGCAGTCCGACGATGTCCGCCTGCCGGCGTGCGAGGCCCTGCGCCCAGCTGTTGGGATGGTAGTCCAGCTCGCGAATGGCCGCGAGCACCCGCTCCCTCGTCTCGGCCGCCACCCGCGGGTCGTTGTTCAGCACGTAGGAGACGGTGGCCACCGACACCCCTGCGTGGCGCGCAACCTGTTTGATCGTCACAGCCATGGGCCTCACTCCCTGAGCCGACGGAATCCTTCTGCCTGAAAATGATACCCCCATTCTTGACCGCGCGCCAGCGCTAGTGGGCCATCCAGTCGAGCACCGCCGGCTCCGTCCTGCCCCGGAAAAACCGGTCCAACACCAGCGCTGCCGCGCCGAACGCGGCGGCGTCGTCGCCCAGGGCCACCGGGCGCACCGGCACGACGGCCGCCTTCGGGTCCAGCGCGTGAGCGGCAATAGCCTGCCGCATGGGTCCGAGTACCAGTTCGCCCGCCCGGGCCACGCCGCCGCCGATGAGCACCAGTTCGGGATCGAGGGTCTTCACCAGGTTGGCGATGGCCACGCCCACGTAGGTGCCGGCGTCCGCCAGGGCGCGGATGGCGCGGGGGTCGCCGGCCTGCGCCGCCTGCACAACCGCTTCGACGCTCTCCATCCCCGCCCGCTCCGCGATGGCGGGGCCGGAGGCCACGGTCTCCAGGCAACCCCGGCTGCCGCAGCGGCACGGAGGCCCGCTCAGGTCGACGGTGAAGTGGCCGATCTCCCCCGCCAGGGCCCGGCCGCCCCGGAAGAGCCGCCCGTCCATCACAATGCCCGAACCGATGCCGGTACCCACGCGCACGCAGACGAAGTTCTCCACGCCCCGGCCCGCCCCGAACCAGAGTTCGCCCATGGCCGCACAGCGCACGTCGTTGTCGGCCACCACGGCGGTCCCCAGCCGCTTCGCCAGCATGGCGGCGAAGGGCACGTCCCGCCAGCCGAAATGCGGGGCGAACCGCATCACGCCCGACGCGTGGTCCACCACCCCGTGCAGGGCGGCGCCCACCCCGATCAGGCGGCGGGGAGCCGTGCCGGCGATCACCCGGCGCACGGCGGCGGCCAGCGCCGCCGCCGCCTCGTCAGGCCGCAGACCCGGCCGCACGGGGAACTCGACTCGCCCGCGCACGCCGCCTGTCGGATCCACCGCCAGCACCTGCGCCCGGGCGATGGTGAGGAGCACCCCCACGGCCACCCCCCACGAGGGGTTGAGGGAGAGCGGCACCGCCCGACGGCCGGCGGAGGCTGCGGGCTGGCCTTCCCCCTCCACCAGCAGCCCGTCTTCCAGCAGCGCCGCCGTGATAGCTCCCACCGTGGGCGGGGTCAGGCCGGTGAGGCGGGCCAGTTCGCTGCGGGCCAGGCTACCGTGGCGCCGGATGGCGTCGAGGATCTGGTACTGGTTCAGCTCCTTCAGGAGCCGGGCATTGCCGGGCACGAGCCGCCGCTCCACCCCACCACCTCCTTCGTCGACGATAGGCGTTCGTCAGACCGGCTCCACGCGGACCCGTCGCGCCAGCCGCTCCACCTCAGCGGGGTCCACGTCCGCCACGCCGGCCGTGCGCGCGTTGGCAGTGCCGCAAGCCACGGCCTGGCGGAGCAGCTCCTCCGGGCCGAGACCCCGCACCAACCCGCAGGCGAGCCCGGCCACCGCCGAGTCCCCTGACCCGACGGGGTTGAGGGCCGCTACCTGCGGCGGCACCGCCCGCCAGGCCCCGGCACCGTCCGGCCCCACCAGGAGCGCCCCGTCCGCCCCCAGGGAGACCAGTACCCACTCCGGGCCGGCCGTCCGCATCCGGCGGGCGGCCTCCAGCACGTCGGCCTCCGTCTCCAGCGGGCGGCCCGCCCAGCCGGCCAGCTCCGCCCGGTTGGGTTTCACCACGTATGGCCGGGCCACCAGGGCCTCCCGGAGGGGCTGCCCGCTGCTGTCGAGCACCACCCTGACCTGACAGGAACGAGCCCTCTCGATGAGGTAACGGTAGATCTCCGGCTCGACGCCAGGCGGCACGGAGCCGGAGATGGTGACCAGCTCGGCCCCGGCCAGCAGGCGGTCGTAGCGGGCCTTGAAGCGGGCCACGTCCTCCGGCCCCAGTTCGGGCCCCCGCTCCCTGAGTTCGGTCACCACGCCGGTCTCCGGGTCGGTGAAGGCGTAGCAGGTGCGGCTCTCGCCGGCCACCTCCACGTACTCGGGCACCACGCCGGCGCGCCGCAACTCGTCCTGGATGAAGCGGCCGGCCGCACCGCCGGCAAAGCCGGTGGCGGCGACGCGCACCCCCAGGCGGGCCAGGACCCGGGCGACGTTGTTGCCCTTCCCGCCGGCCACCCGGCGCACCGCGGCCGCCACGTGGATCCCGCCGGGGGAAAAGCCGGGCACGGTGTAGGCCACGTCCACCGCGGCGTTCAGGGTCACCGTCAGCACGTACCGCTCCATCACGCCATCACCAGTCCGTCCACCAGGGTGGCGGCGCCCACAACCCCGGCCTCGTCGCCCAGTTCGGCGGGCACCAACTCCACGTGGTCCCGGATGGGCGACATCAGCCGCTCCCGGGCCACCCGGCGGGCGGGCTCCAGCAGCAGGTCACCGGCCAGCGACACGCCGCCGCCCACGATGATCGCCTCCGGCCCCAGCAGGTTGTAGTAGACCGTCACCCCCAGGCCGAAGTCGGTGCCGATCTCCTCCCAGAGCTGGAGCGCCAGCCGGTCGCCCGCCCGGGCGGCCTCGGCCAGCGTCCGGGCCGAGATCTCCTCCGGCGGCAGGGCCCGCAGGGACGAGGGGTCCGGCCGCTGGGCGAGGGCCTCCAGGGTCCGCCTGCGAATGCCCGGGCCGGAGCAGAGCGCCTCGAGGCAGCCGCTGGCCCCGCAGCCGCAGCGGGGTCCGCCCGCGGGGCGGATCGGCAGGTGACCAAACTCGCCGGCGGTGCCGTAGGGCCCCCGGTAGATCTGCCGGTCGATCACGATGCCGCCGCCGATGCCGGTGCCGATCGCGGTGAAGAGGAACGACCGGTACCGGCGGCCGGCGCCGAAATGGAGCTCGCCGAGGGCGCCCACCCGCACGTCGTTGTCCATGGTGACCGGCAGGCCGAAGCGCTCCCGGAATGGCGTGAGCACGTCCACGTTCCGCCAGTTCGCGAAGTTGGGCGAGAAGATGGAGATGCCGGCCTCCCGGTCCATGGTGCCCGTGATGCCCAGGCCGATGCCCAGCACCGGTCCCGGCGACCGGGAGAGCAGCTCCGCCACCATCTCCTGCATCACCCCGATGACGACCCGGGGGCCCTCCCGGGCCGGTGTCGGCCGCTTCAGGGTGGCCAGCTGACGCCCCGCACTGTCCACCACGGCGCCGACGATGTTGGTGCCGCCCAGGTCGATGCCGATGGCCAGCCGCATCACTGACCCACCTTTTTCTTGAACAAGTCGATGATCGCCACCGGGGTGGGGTCGACCCCCTTGGCGATGGCCATGTAGCAGGAGACGAAGTCACCCAGCACCACCAGCGAGAGCATCCGCGCCAGGAGCGACTCGCCGCGGCTCCACACCTCCACGCAGGCCCCCGCCCGCTCGGCCAGGATCTCGCGGGTGGCCGTCCAGCGCTTCTGCATCTGCGCCGACTCGCCGGCCCGGTCGCGCAGGAGCACGAAGGCCAGTTGCCTGAGCAGTTCAGGCTGCATGTCCCAGCCCACCGCCTCGTCGTGGTGCAGGTGGGGGATGGTGTTCCAGAAGGCCATGTACTTGCCGTTTTCGCCCAGCTGGTTCTTCCAGCGCCAGGCCACGGCGTCGAAGTGGTCCGCGAAGCCGTAAATGACCGGGATCTTGTCCATAATCTCCCGGGTGACCTGCTTGGCCAGGTTCCGCTCCACCGGCGACTCGGGCCCGTACTCGGACGCCAGCGCCGCCAGCAGGTCGAGGGACTCGGCCAGCGCCTGCGACTGGTCGCCGCACAGGCCCCAGCGCTCCAGCATGAGCAGGATGGGAACGAAGATGTAGCCGATGGCCACCCGGGGCATCAGGCCGCCGGGCACGTCGAGGTACGGGGCGCCGAGGCGGGTGGCGGTCTCCTTCAGCCGGCCGCCCGCGCCCATGGCCACCAGCGTCGCGCCGGTGCGGGCCGCCTGCTCAAAGGATGAGTTGATTTCCTCGGTCTTGCCCGAGTGGCTCACGGCGATCACCACGGAGTGCTCATCCACGTAGCCGGGACAGTTGTAGCCCTGCACCACCTGGATGGGCACCTTCGCCTCGTGGAAGAGGTAGCTGCGGAGCAGCTGGCCGCTGGCGGCGGAGCCGCCGCCGGTGCCGAGGATGACCACCTCATGCAGGTCCGCCGGCAGGGGCGGGAGCGAAAAAGCGCGGGCGAGGGCGATGCCCTCACGAAACTGCTGCGGGTAGCCGATCTGGAGCGCCAGCATGCCCTGGGTGTCGGCGGTCCGGATGGCGGCTGCGTCCTGTAGGTCAATCGTGGCCATAGGTTCTGCCTCCTTTGCGAATCGGTCGCGGGATCGTCTTGCAGTCGGGTCACGCCTTGCCGCCCGAACCCACCATGCGGATCTTGGCCCGCACCACGTCCTGAACCGCCCGCATCACGGGCTTCAGGATGGGCCTGGGGTCGTATTCCTCGGGCTGGTCGGCCAGCGACTGGCGGAGGCCCTGCGCCCACGCCCATTTGGCCTCGGTGGAGACGTTCACCTTGCGGATGCCGTGCCGGATGGCACGCTGGACCTCCTCGTCGGGCACGCCGGAGCCGCCGTGCAGCACCAGCGGCACCCGGGCGGCATCCCGGATCGCCGCGATGCGGTCGTGGGCGAGCTTCGGTTCCCACCGGTAGAAGCCGTGGGCCGTGCCGACGGCGACGGCCAGGGCGTCGACCCCCGTCTCGGCGACGAAGCGGGCGGCCTCGGCCGGATCCGTGAGGGCGGCCTCAGCCTCGGAGACGCTGATCTCCTCCTCCTGCCCGGCGACCCGACCGAGCTCCGCCTCGACGGAGACGCCGCACGCGTGGGCCAGCTCCACCACCTTGCGGGTGGCGGCGATGTTCTCCTCCAGCGGGAGGCGGGAGGCATCGATCATCACCGAGGAGAAGCCGGCCTGAATTGCCCGCACGGCCACCTCGTAGGAGGCGCCGTGGTCCTGGTGGAGCACGACGGGCACGGGCGACACCCGCGCCAGATGGCCGGCGAAGACCCGCACGTTGTCGTAGCCGCAGAACTTGAGCGTGCCCTCGGTGAACTGCAGGATGATGGGCGAGCGCTCCTCGGCGGCCACCTGGAGCACCGCCGGCATGACCTCCAGCGAGTGAACGTTGATGGCGGGGACGGCATAGCCCCCGGCCTCAGCCTGGGCCAGTACCTCTTTCAGCGTCACGAGTGGCATGGTGATCCACCTCTTCCCGGGCCGGCGGCCCATTTGTAATTTAATCTAATTAATTTGCGCCGGGGTTCGGATTTTCCTGCTGCGCCCGCCGTGTGCCTGCACCAGTTCTCCGCAGAGAGCAATCCGGGTGAGTGACCGCAGCGAAGGCTCACCCTTATGTGCCTGGCGGCGGCGCTCCGGACTACTGGCAAATGAGTTAAGTATTGCACGGCGAAGGTGCTAGGGTAGGTGGATACCCTGTCCAAAAGTCGACTCCACGGGTCCCGAAACAACGTATACATTAGAGAAAGAGTTCCCTGCGCGTGTCGAAAGGGGGATCCGAGTGCACATCGTAGTATGCGTAAAACAAGTTCCCGACAGCCGTGAGATCCGAATCGATGCCAAGACCGGCACGCTGATTCGGGAAGGCGTTCCATCCATCATGAACCCCTATGACCTGCACGGGGTCGAGGCTGCGCTCGAGCTCCGGGAGAAGTACGGCGGGCGTGTCACCGTCATTACCATGGGGCCGCCCATGGCCGAGAAGGTCCTGAAGCAGGCCATCAGCCTGGGGGCGGATGACGCCGTGCTGGTCACGGACCGCAGGTTCGGCGGGGCCGACACCCTGGCCACGGCATACACCCTCTCCGAGGCCATCAAGAAGGCCGCGGCCACCTGGGGCCCGGTGGATCTCGTGATTGCCGGGAAGCAGACCATCGACGGCGACACCGGCCAGGTGGGACCGGGCATCGCCTGCCGCCTGGGCCTGGAACAGCTCACCTACGTGGAGCGGATCGTTGCGGTGGAGGGGCGCCGCATCCGGGTGGAGCGCCACCTGGAGGATGGCCTTGAAGTCGTGGAGACCAACCTGCCTGCACTGGTCACCGTGCTGCAGGAGATGAACACGGTCCGGCGGGCGTCGCTGCCGGGCATGCTGGCCGGTGCGCGGTACAAGCCCATCGTGTGGACGGTGCAGGACTTCCCCGACATCGACGTCAGCAAGATCGGCCTCAAGGGCTCGCCCACCATCGTCGCCCGGTCATGGGTGCCGGAGGTGCGCAAGGTAAACACCACCTACGTCGACAGCGCCGCGGCCCTCTGGGAGGCCCTCTGGAAGACCGACCTGCCCGAGCGGCTGGGCTGGACCGCGGCAGAGGGGGAGTGACGATGGAACTGGAATACCAGGGCATCATGGTTTGGGTCGAGCAGCGGGACGGCATCGCCAAGCCGGTCAGCTGGCAGCTCATCGGGCAGGCCCGGCGCCTCGCGGAGAAGATCGGCGCCGAGGTCTTCGCACTGGTGCAGGGCCACCAGGTGGAGCACCTGGCGCAGGAGGCCATCTACTACGGCGCCGACCGGGCCTACCTCGTCGACCACCCGGTCCTCAAAGATTACCGAACCCAGCCCTACAGCGTCTCCACCCTGGAGGTCATCCGCCAGGTGAAGCCGGAGATCGTCCTGATCGGGGCCACCTACCAGGGGCGCGACCTCGCCGGCGCCATCGCCACGCACCTGCCCACCGGCCTCACCGCCGACACGACGATGCTGGACGTGGAGCCCAACCCGTCCCGCCTCCTGCTCGCCTCCCGTCCCGCCTTCAGCGAGAAGCTGATGGCCACGATCCTCTGTAAGAAGTACAAGCCCCAGATGGCCACCGCCCGCCCCGGCATCTTCGAGGCCCTGCCGCGCGACGAAAGCCGCACCGGCCAGATCCTCCGCGTGCCCTTCGACATGAAGGAGGAAGAGATCGCCACCAAGGTACTCCAGTTCTACCAGGACGAGGAGCGGGTGAACCTGGAGGACGCCCAGGTGATCGTGGCCGGCGGCCGGGGCATCGGCGGCCCCGAGGGCTTCGCGGTGCTGAAGGAGCTGGCCGACCTGCTCGGCGGCGTGGTGGGCGCCAGCCGTCCCTGCGTGGAGCAGGGCTGGATCAAGAACACCCACCAGGTGGGCCAGACCGGCAAGACCGTGCGGCCGAAGCTCTACATCGCCGTGGGTATCTCCGGCGCCGTGCAACACACCATCGGCATGACCGGTTCGGACGTGATCGTGGCCATCAACAAGGACCCGAACGCGCCGATCTTCAACGTGGCCCACTACGGCATCGTGGGTGACTGGCAGCAGGTGGTGCCGGAGCTGATCCGCGTGATCAAGGCCGGCAAGCCCGCCGTGGCCGGAGCAGGAGGTGCAGCCAAGTGACTGAACGCTTTGACGCCATCGTCGTGGGCGCGGGTCCGGCCGGCACGGCCGCGGCCCTCACCATAGCCCGCGGCGGGCTGAACGTGCTGGTGATCGAGCGGGGCGAGTTCCCGGGCGCCAAGAACGTGTTCGGCGGCGTGCTCTACCGCCACCACCTGGAGGAGCTGATTCCCGACTGGTGGACGAAGGCGCCGCTGGAGCGCCGGATCGTCGAGCAGAACTACTGGCTCTTGAATGACGACGGAGCGGTGAAGATCGGCCACCGCAGCCGCCGCTACGTGGATGGCAAGCCCAACAACTTCACCGCCATGCGGGCGAAATTCGACCGCTGGTTCGCCAGCCAGGCCGAGGAGGCCGGCGCCCTCCTCATCTGCGAGACCACCGTCACCGAGCTGCTGATGGAGGGCGACCGGGTGGTGGGCGTGCGCACCGACCGGGAGCAGGGCGACGTCTATGCCCAGGCGGTGATCATCGCCGACGGCGTGAACTCCCTCCTCGGCAAGCAGGTGGGGGCCCACCGGGAGCTCGAGCCCGGCCAGGTCTCGCTGGTGGTGAAGCAGACCCTGGCGCTGCCCAAGGAGAAGATCGAGGACCGCTTCGGCCTCGAGGAGGGCGAGGGCGCCACCATTGAGATCCTGGGCTCGCCGAGCCAGGGCATGGTGGGGCTCGGCTTCCTCTACACCAACGTCGACTCGCTCTCGCTGGGCCTCGGCATCATGGTTGACGACCTCGCGGCCACCGGCGCCAGGCCCTATGAACTGCTCGAGAACATGAAGCAGCACCCTGCCCTCCGCAAGCTTCTGCAGGGCGCCGAGGTGAAGGAGTACGCCGCCCACCTGATCCCGGAGGGCGGGCTCCGGGCGATGCCGAAGCTGGCCGGCCCGGGCTGGATGATCTGCGGCGACGCCGCCGGCATGGTGAACGCGGTGCACCGGGAGGGCACCAACCTGGCCATCACCTCGGGCCGGCTGGCCGGCGAGGCGGTGGTCGCCATGGCGAAGACCGGCGACTTCTCGCCCGAAGGTTTCCAGGCCTACGCCAGGGCGGTTCAGGCCTCGTACATCCAGCGCGACCTGGCCAAGTACCAGCGGCTGCCGGCCTTCCTGCACGACCGGAAGGATCTGCTGATGGAGAAGCTGCCTGACGCCCTCAACGACAGCCTGTACGAATGGTTCAACGTGGATGACCGGCCGAAGGCCGAGCACCAGCGGCAGATCGTGCGCAACGTCATGGAGGCGGCCGGCGGCATGTGGGGCCTGCTGCGCCTGGCACATCAGGGATGGAGGGCGATCAACGAATGAGCGTATCGGTCGAGGAACTGCTCTTCACCATCCGGTACCGCTGCGACACCGAGTCGCACCTGGCCATCCGCGATCAGACCAGGTGCAGCACGTGCAACCAGCCGTGCCTGACCTTCTGCCCGGCCGAGGTCTACACGTTCCGGGACGGGGCGATGCACGTGGCGTACGAGAACTGCATCGAGTGCGGCACCTGCCGCATCGCCTGCCCGCACCAGAACATCGAGTGGCGCTATCCCCGGGGCGGCTTCGGGGTGGCCTACAAGATCGGCTGAGTACTCCCCCCGACGGGCGCACACGGGAAAACCCCGCTGCGGATACCGCAGCGGGGTTTTCGCAGGTTGAAGACAAAATCCGGGTAACCCCTCGCGGGTGCCCGGATTTTGTTGTACAATGGCAACATAAGCAGTATCTGGCGGTGGTGAATGCGGTGCTTCGGGAACATGGACACGCACAGCGCAAGTACGAGCTAGTGCTGATCGAAGACTTGGTGCCCCAAGATCATCTGCTTCGGAAGATCCAAGCGATACTTGATACCGACTTCATCCGGGAGCGCACTGCCAGGTTTTACAGCGACCGCGGGCGACCGGCCATCGATCCGGTAGTGCTGGTGAAGATGGAGCTCATTTCATACCTCTTCGGCATCCGATCGGATCGGCGTTTGGTCGAGGAGATCC